>JAUWCU010000100.1 GCA_030609135.1 Candidatus Stahliibacteriota bacterium
AATAGGTAAGTTTTTCCTAAATTGTAGCGGTCGGATTTATCCGACATAATAAAAATATCCGAAAATTTGTGCGATGAATCGCACCGCTACAATAATTGCTACGTTTTTTATATCATTTTTAGGAAAAACTAAACTATTACCTTAGACAACTATATTTAGTATTTTCTTCGGCACATAGATTATTTTTTTGATTTTCTTGTCCTTGATGTGACGTTGTATCCGCGCATCTTTGAGGGCGAGGTCTTTAACCTTTGCTTCGGTGATTTCACCCTCCATCTCAAGATGCGAGCGAACGCGTCCATTAATCTGCAGAACAATAGTGGTGGTGTGATCTTTTAAGTACGCTTTATCATACTCAAGCCATTTTTGTTCTGAGAGACTTCCTTTTTCGCCGATGAGGGACCACAGTTCATCAGCCAAGTGTGGTGCGAAAGGTGAGAGAAGATGGACAAAGGTATATATGCCGTGACCATATACAGTGCTTTTGTTATTGCAGGCATACAGTTCATTTAGAAGCTCCCAGAGAGCGGCTATTGCCGTATTGAATTTGAAGGTCTCGAGGTCCTCAGTGACCTTGGCAATGATTTGATTTATTCTGATAAATAGCTTCTCTTCATCGGCTGTCATTTTGGTCGGTTTGTTTTTTGAAACCGATGTTTTATTGTCGACAACAAGACGGTAGGCTCGGTTCATGAATCTTTCCGAACCGGTTACCCCTTCATCAGTCCACTCGCTCTCCCGCTCTGGAGGCGCGGCAAAGAGAAGTGTCAAACGGGCAACATCAGCGCCGTGTTTTTCAATGAACTGACGTACCGGTACAAGGTTGCCTTTTGATGAGGACATTTTCTCACCGTTTTTTAAAAGCATACCGAGATTAAACAGGTTAACTACCGGTTCATCAACTGAAATATAACCAGCGTCGTAGAGCACTTTTGTGAAAAACCGGAAATATATCAGATGTCCGGTTGCATGTTCGCTTGTACCGCCAGTGTACTGGTCAATGGGCAGCCACGTGTCAGCATTTTTTCTTGAACAGAACTCGCGGTCATTCTTTGGGTCCAGGTATCTCAGAAAATACCATGAAGAACAGACAAACGTATCCATGGTATCTGGATCGCGTCTTGCTTTACCGCCGCACGTAGGACAGGTGGTATTGATAAAACTGGCGACGCCACCGAGCGGTGATGTTCCCCGAGGGATGTAGTCAGTAATATCCTTGGGTAGGAGCACGGGCAAACTATCTTCAGGAACTGGCACCGTGCCGCATTTCTCACAGTAGACAATGGGGATAGGTGCACCCCAGTATCTTTGACGAGATATCAGCCAGTCTTTGATGCGATAATTAACACACGGTTTGCCCCATCCTTGCTCAGCCCCGAATTTGCTGACTGCTTCAATACCGTCTTTTGATTTCATTCCAGTGAATTTTCCAGAGTTTATCATGATACCCGGTTCTTCATAAGCCGAGGTCATCGATGTAATATCAAGCTTACTATCAGGGGGGGTAATGACGATTTTTATCGTCAGGTCATATTTTCGCGCAAACCGGAAATCGCGCTCGTCATGCGCCGGTACACCCATTACCACACCGCTGCCATATTCTGAGAGTACATAGTCAGCTACAAAGAGCGGCACTTTTTCGCCATTTATCGGGTTGATGACATAACAACCAGTGAAGACGCCGTCCTTTTCTTTTTCCATACGTTCGATCTCGGTTTTTTTAGTTGCTTCCCTGGCATATTGGCGCACTGCTGTTTCATTTGGGGTTCCCTTGATAATGTCTGAAAGCATAGGGTGCTCCGGTGCAATCGACATAAATGTTACCCCGAAAATCGTGTCGGGTCGGGTAGTGAAAACCTTGAATTCAATATCTTTATCAGCGATTTTGAAAACAATGTCACACCCTTCGCTTCGGCCGATCCAGTTGCGCTGGATAATTTTCATATTCTCCTGCCAACCATCAAGCCGCTCTAAACCTTTAAGCAGACGCTCAGCATATGCGGTGATCTTGAAGAACCATTGATCGAGTTTCCTTTTCTCAATCGGCGTATCACAGCGGTAGCATTTTTCCTCAGTGACTTGTTCGTTAGCAAGGACGGTTTGACAGCTGGGACACCAGTTTACATGAGCTTGTTTTTTGTATGCCAGCCCTCTTTTGTGAAGCAGTAAGAACATCCATTGTGTCCACTTGTAGTAACTTGGCAGGCAGCTTATTATCTCACGGTCCCAGTCATAGCTGATGCCCAATAATTTCAGTGATTGGTCCGAGGTACGTATGTTCTCCATCGTCGATTTTTCGGGGTGTACGCCGAGCTGGATTGCTCGATTCTCAGCCGGTAAGCCAAAGGCATCCCAGCCAAAGGGGTGGAGCACGTCGTAACCACGACGCATCTTGAACCTTGCATAGACATCGCCAATAACATAATTCTTGCAGTGACCCAGATGTATGTCGCCTGACGGGTATGCAAACATGACAAGGTTGTAAAACTTTTTCTTGGGCTTTGGATTAGTGGCAAAAATCCTTTTATCATGCCAGTATTTCTGCCACTTCTTTTCTACTTCACACGGTTGGTATTTCACGGATTTTTTGAGTTTGAATATCAGCCTATACTACTCAGATCGTGGTGTATCAAGAATCTCTGCGCCGCATTTTTCGCAGTACCATGAGTCCAGTGTATTTAGGTGGCCGCACTTGGGACAGGGGGCATTCTTTTCATTTTCTGCGGACGGTTGTGCTGGTGGTTTTTCCTCAGTCTTCACTTCTTCTGTAACCTCTTGCTTCACTGCTTCTTCTTCAACGAGAAGTTCATCGAGCTTTGTTGTTTGTTCAGGGAGAGTCTCTTCAAGGATATGTTCTTCAATCTCTATTTTAGCAGCGGGTTGTTCCGGTGTTTGTTCGGCGGCTACTGGTTCAGCTGGCGTTTCAGTCTCGATCGTTTCCTCAATGTCCTTTATTTGGACAAAATCTTCCAGCCACTTCTTGCGTTGTCTGAGATTCTCTAAATTAGTCTTGGTTTTACCGAGGGCTTCTTGCTTCTCCTCGCTTTGTTCAGTATATGATTCTTCGTCGTACTCGCCAATTGAGTAGCGTAATTCAATTTCCTGTATCTGCAGATCGATATCTTTTTCCTCTGCCTCTATCTTCGTTTCTTCTTCCTGGATATTTTCCAGTTCTTCTTTGATGAGGTCAACGTGTTCGCTCATAGCCGCGTCGATGGATTTGAGTTTTTCCTCGTACTCGCCCTTCACTTTTTCGTAGACCTCGTTACTAACCATTTCCTTTTTTTCCTCTATTTTTACCAATTTGGTTGTAATGTCGCTGCGCTGTGTTTCGAGCTGTCGCAACTCTTGCCACTTATCCTCCATATATGGCTCCTTTCCTGAAAAAATTTACATTTCTTAAAAAGAATAGTTCTAACATTAGATAGACAAAATTGGAACTCTTCTTCACTTGTTGGTCAATTTGGGTAACCTCGTCGGTCAATTTCACCATGGATGGTTTAACGGTCTTATTGCGCTGGACGTAGAAAACAAAGCTTCTGGTTAGAGCATCGACTATCTCAGCATAGGACCGCAAATAAGGTCGCAGTTCTTCGAAGAGTTCTAAAATATCTTTCCTCCCTTTTGTAAAAGCGTTAGCTATGTGGTATTTGTTGAAGTTGCACACCCCTTTTGCGAGATCTTTGATGTCAGCGGTGTTCATTGCGCCGGTTTCGTGAAGATAGTTTTCAATTTTGTCAAATTCATTTTTTAATCCGGTAATGTCATTATTGAATTCTTCTTCAAGATAATGCACTAATGATGGTGTCAGCTTAAGGTTATCACGTTTGATTTTGGATGCAATCCATTTGTGGATGAGCGATGCATCAGTGCTAAAATAGACTGGCTTTGTTTGTGTAAACAAGCCCTCAATCTTTTTTTGAGCGCGTGCAGAACGACGTGCGTCCTTATCAACTACATAGGTCATGACCAGACAATTCTGTGATGTGGCGTGATTTATGACCTCGGCAAAACTAGCCAGTGTTTTGTTGTTTAGCTCTTCGAGGTTTTTCACAACCAGGAGACGCTTGGCTGAACTAAAAGGCGCGAGATAGAGTTTTTGAAAGATTTCTTCAACCGGCGTTTCTGAAGCGAAAAAAGTGTCGCAGTCAAACGGCCCATTTATGTCCAGTGTCTTTTTTATTAATTTGACAGCGTTATCAATGAGTAGTGGTTCATCAGCAATCATAAGATACTGATTGGCAACTTTACCTTTTTTCAATCTCTCTTTGAATTGGGCGCTCTTCATGCTAACATTTTACATATATTGCATATACTGTCAAGTAGGGACATGCCATGGCGTGTTCCTACTACTGCCACCGGCCGGATATTTTTGCTTTACAGAACTTACATTTACCATTCGTTAAGTTAGTTTCGGTTATTTTGTAACCTTTTCTGTCGACTATCAATTTACCGCAGTTCGGGCAATAGGTATTCTCTTCTTTTAGACCTGGTACATTGCCGATATAGATATAGTCGAGGCCGATTCCGCGCGCGATTTCAGCAGCTTTTTTTAAAGTTTCAATGGGTGTCGGCGGTATGTTTTGGAGCTTGTACTGCGGATAGAAACGTGAAAAATGTACCGGTGTATCATTACCGAGGTTCTGTTTAATCCATGTGCATAGATCCCGGAGCATTGTATCGGAATCATTCTTGGTCGGTATTACTAAATTGGTAATTTCAAGCCAGACACCCTGTTGTTTTAAAGCTATTAGTGTTTCAAGAACCGGGTACAGAGTACCGCCGGTAATATCCTGATAAAATTCGTTACTGTAGGCTTTAAGGTCGATATTTGCACCGTCGAGATAGGGCGCCAGTTCGCGCAGCGGTGCTTGATTTATATAGCCGTTGGAGTGATAGATATTGAGAATCCCCTTTTCTTTTGCCTGTTTTGCAGTGTCGAGCATGTATTCAAAGAAGACCGTCGGTTCAGTGTAGGTATAGGCAATGGTCCGTGTATTATAGGCGATTGCCAGGTCGACAACTTGTCCAGGTCCGAGCTCATAGTTTGCAGTATGGTCTGGCTTGGTTTGTGAGATGTCCCAGTTCTGACAGTTTTTACAGGAAAAGTTGCAGCCAGCAGTGGCAATAGACAGGGCGGTTGTTCCCGGTAGAAAATGGAAGAGGGGTTTTTTTTCAATTGGATCGATATGGATGGCGCAGGGGTTTGAGTAAACAAGCGTGTAGTATTCGCCGTCACGGTTTTCCCGTGCCCGACACAAGCCGCGGTCGCCTTTTGAAATGATGCAGCGGTGCGGACATAATACGCATTTGATTTTCTTTTTTGCCAATTTCTCAAAGTACAATGCTCGATGAGGCTTTATTAAACCGATGGTTTGCGCACTGCCAAATTTCACGAGTTTAGGCAGGAGTACGCCCCCCAATGCAACCAATGCACTTTTTTTCAAGAAGTCACGTCGCGTGATAATATCTTCGAAAAACAAACTCATAATTCAGTATAAACAAAAATCAGGATATTGTCAATTACCTTAATCGAAAGAAATGTAGCCGCACGATCCTTCAACTGCGCTCAGGACAGGTTTATCGTGCAAAATGTAGGAGTTCATTAGCTTGCTAATGTGTTACTCTATGCGCCATTCCTCCATACAACTTGGCGGACAGGAAATGTCACAACTACGTTTCTCCATTGAGAACTGAACTATTACTTAGTTTCATCGAGGTTTCGCTCAGAAATCTCTAATCTATTTTATTAGATGCAATACTCTATGGATTGGGTTTAACGGGCTTGACCCCGCACCTAATTGTTCGAAACATGTTTTTGGACTATCGTCCGTAATTCGTGTTGTACTAGTAAAAGCATCGACTCTTTACGCTAACTATATCAAGGATTAGGTGCGGGGTTGACGCACCTTTGTTTTATAGTATACTCAACCATGGAAGGCGTAATCAGGAAGATCGGCAGGGAAGAGCTCGAGATCTTATTCCAGATGGCGAGTTCGCTATCTTCAACCTTAGAGCTTTCAAAAATACTAAATATCATAATGGAGAGCGCCAAGACTTTGTTAAAAGCCGAGGCAAGTTCTTTATTGCTGCTCGATGAAACAACAAATGAACTTTATTTTGCCAGTGCCACTGGAGATGTGTCCGAGCGTCTGAAAAACCTCACGGTACCTTTGGATAAAGGTATTGCTGGAGCTTGCGTGCGTACAGGTAAGGTCAAGGTGGTCCAGGATACATTGTCAGACAAGGAGTTCTACCCGCAGATTGACAAACAGACCGGGTTTGCGACAAAGTCGATTATCGCCGCGCCTCTGAATATATCGGGCAAGGTAATCGGTGTAATCGAAGTTCTTAATAAAAAGAAAGGGGTTGCCTGGACTGAGGGTGACAAAGAGCTTCTGATCATCATTGGGCTCCAGGCTGGACAGGTAATTAAGAATGCACAGATGCATCGGCGCGTACAGGAACATAAAAATTTGTTGAGGGATGAAATTGATTCTCGCTATAAAATAATATCGGCAAGCGCTGAATTCAAGGCTGTATTGGAACTTGCTAAAAAGGTTGCACCGAGCACAGCGAGTGTTTTGTTACTTGGTGAGAATGGAACCGGCAAAGAACTCATTGCCCGTTATGTGCATCGCCTAAGCAACAGGAAAGAAGGTCCTTTCATCGCTCTTAATTGTGCCGCGATCCCGGTTACGCTTTTGGAGAGCGAGCTCTTCGGTCATGAAAAAGGAGCTTTTACTGATGCGACTTCTTTGCGCAAAGGATTTTTTGAACTTGCTAATAAAGGAACCATCCTCCTCGATGAAATTGGTGATTTGCCCCCGGAAACGCAGAGTAAGCTGCTCCGGGTTCTGCAGGAGCGGGAATTCGAACGGCTCGGCGGTACGAAAACGATAAAAGTCGATGTGCGCGTGATTGCCGCGACCAATCAAGAACTCGACGAAAAGATCAAGCAGAAACTATTTCGCGAAGATCTTTATTACCGACTCGATGTTTTTCCCATAAGGATTCCACCTTTGCGCGAGAGAAAAGATGATATTCCACTTCTGGCGCAGCATTTTCTGTCTATCTATGCAAAGGAATTCAACAAAGCAGTGCATAAGATCGATGAACAGGCGATGAAAGAGTTACTGGGTTATGCCTGGCCTGGAAATGTCCGCGAGCTTCAGAATATTATTGAGCGAGCCGTGGTATTAACAAACAGTGACCAGCTTGATCAGAAGAGCCTTATCCTTCCTTCTGGCGCTGTAACAGAAAAACAAACCTTTGATCAAGGGTTAAAAGAAGCGGTCACTGAATTCAAAATGGCTTATATCACGGAAGTGATCGCACGCTGTGGAGGTAATCAGCGTAAGGCTAGCGAACTACTCAAGATTCAACCATCCTATCTTTCACGCCTTTTGCATCAACCAGAAGAAGAATCTACCAATTAATATTGTAGGATAACCCAGCCCAGATCATTTCCACACCGTACTGAGGAGAAAGGTTGTGATACCGGTAATGGCAGTCCAGAGCCAGACTCTTGCCGAGAAAAAGACTGAGTCCTGCATAACCCGATGCCATAAGTTGGGGCGTAGATGTTTCAATGTATTCGTTTAAGCGCCCGTTTTTGACTGCTTCAGCAACATCCATTTCATTGTGGAGAAACATAGTTCCAGTAAGACCGAAAAAGGGTGCGATTGGGAAATTACCGAGCCTTGGTTGCACATTTATACCAAGACCAAAGCCAGCCATGGATAATGATATTGAAGGGTTATTAAGGTAAGAGATTGTCGGTCTAAGATAGACGTTGGGCAATGCCTCAGCTTGGATATAGAACTCAGCGCCGTAGAAAATATTTTGAATGGTCTCAGGCGTGAGCGTTCTGTAGTCCTCTTCATATTCACCGCCGCCAGCAATACCAATTCCGAACCTGCCGGCAAAGGCGAATGTAGTGACTATTAATAGACAGACGATTTTTTTCATAATTCACCTCTATACTGTATAATATGCAAATTGCGTGCCAACTTACCGGGACTTAAGTCTTGAAAATCCAGCAAGTAGACCTATTACTTAACCAGGAATGTTATACAAAAGTATAATGTGTTATAAAAAAACACACTATTTGAGATTTTAGGAGATTGCCACATCCCGCTGTGCGGGACTCGCAATGACACAATAATTCAATAACCAATAACCAAATGAGATATTGGATTGTAGATTCTATATCTAAGATTTTTTTCCAGGATAACTTCTCGACTCCCCCGCACTTTTGCAAAAGTGCGGGGTCGCTCGAAGAATAAATAAATTACTGTTCCTCTCACCTTGTTCGAGGCAGGCGAGCTTGTCGAGAACATACATTGTAGTAGCTCGATTCATCCCGCTTCGTATTATAATGCTATAAATAGAATTGCGGGATTCATCGAGCAGTCTGATAAATCAGACAACTACATTTGGGGACTATTAGTCTGATAAATCAGACAAC
The DNA here is from genome assembly GCA_030609135.1 of Candidatus Stahliibacteriota bacterium. Taxonomy (GTDB): domain Bacteria; phylum Hydrothermota; class Tepidihabitantia; order SM23-42; family SM23-42; genus JAUVZL01. The sequence continues at coordinate 8,471 of JAUWCU010000100.1, forward strand.
TACATTTGGGGACTATTAGTCTGATAAATCAGACAACTAGAATTGCGGGATTCATCGAGCAGTCTGATAAATCAGACAACTACATTTAAGATTGTAGATTTCAGATCTAAGATTTTTTTTCTATGATAACCATATCAGTCGATTAAGCCGAGCCAGGGGCCGAGTAGAAATTGGATTCTGCCGATGAGCAGACTGACCCGCGCCATGACTGTGTAACCAAAGGAAGCGCCAAATCCAATCATGATGAACAGAATGCCGAGTCGCGATACAGGTTTTAATATGCCTTTGTGCTCTTTTGAAAAATAGAAATAGACGAGCGTGCAAATAACACCGATGAGGATAATGACAGCCCATACTCCGTCAAGCGGGTTTTTAAAACTCTGTGGAGTGATGATTGTTCCTTCAAGCTGCTTGAGCACAAATGCCTGGAAATATGCTGGGATTGATATACCTGCACCCCAGCCAATCATGAAACCAATTGGGATGCGCACTAGCCAGCCAATTTTTGGGATGAAGCGCGCGAAGTACATGAGCCCTAAAAGTAACGGAACTAAATAGACTAAGTTCCCGTCGCTCAGTGGTTCAAAGAGATTAGGCATTAGTGCATTCTGCCAGTAGAACACGATGTAATAACCGTTTGCCACCCCCACGAAAAGATGCTCGGCGAATTTGTAGAACGGGTTGTCCTTGTACAAAAATGAAAATATCATCAAGGTAAGAAACGCGCCTATCCAGACCCAGGGGTCATGGTTCATGATTG
>JAUWCU010000098.1 GCA_030609135.1 Candidatus Stahliibacteriota bacterium
AACCAGAGAAACACGCTAACGTGCTGGAAACCATTTAATCCTAACGGATTGGAAAGTAAATGGAGTGCAACGGCTTGCCGTTGCATGCAGTAGCAAGCTACTGCACTCCGTAGCTACCGAGATAAGATGCAAGAAGTAAGAAGTAAGAGTCACGCTGGCGCTGTAGTTGTCTGATGAATCTCCGCAATGCGTGAGCAGGCAGGCGACTACAATTGATTATGAAACGGATGAAACGATCTAAACGATAGTAACGGATTAAACGGACGTGGGAGCGGGCTTCTGCCCGCGATTTTCGAGCCTGGAAAGGCTCTCCCACAACCTATTCTTATTTTAGAAATTTAGGCATTTGCTTGTCTTTAGGTATTTGCATTTCCACTGACTCCCTTGACAGATATTCATATTTGATTATATTTACGTGTGTCCACACGCAAGAAGTCCAGGGCGATGAACAAATTCAGTACCATAATATTAGGAGCTGGTCTTGGTAAACGCATGCATTCAAAAACCCCCAAGGTCCTCCACAAAATCCTCGGTAAAACCATTATCTCTTTTGTGATTGACAAAGTCAAGAATATTAAATGCGCTGAAGTAATCGTTGTTATCGGCAAGCATAGGAAAAACATCGAGAAAGAACTCGGCAATGCGGTGAAATACGCGGTGCAGCCAGTCCCTCTGGGCACCGGGGATGCGGCAAGAAAAGGTATTGAAATTGCCACCTATACCAGTGTTCTCATACTCAATGGCGATGTTCCTCTATTGCGTGAGCAAACTATTAAAGGACTCATCGACTATCACCAACAGACAAAAGCTCATTTGACGATCCTGACATGTTTTATGAAAAATCCCTCTGGTTATGGTCGGGTATTAAAGGACAAACGTAATCGGGTGTCAAAAATCATTGAACATACTGACGCAACACCTAAACAGCGAAGAATCAACGAAATCAATGTGGGTGCATACTATGGAAACAAGCGGGCGATTCTCGCGGCTTTGGCTAAAATCAACCCCCAGAACCGGCAGGGTGAGCTCTACATCACTGATATCGTCGAGGAATTGTGCAGACAAAAAAAGAAAATCGTTGGATTTAGAATAAATGACGAAGAAGAAATCATGGGGATTAACTCCCAATCCGATTTAGCTAAGGTGCGCCGCATAATAAAAGCAATTAAAGAGCATGTCTGATAAACCGAGTACCAAATTGAGACAACCTCATACCGGGAGGATTATCGTCTATATACTGATTGTGTTGCTCGGTATTTTCCTTATATCTTTGGCGCTCATATTTACAAAAACAGACCCTCAGGAAACATACAAAAAGAATGCCAATATAAGAATTGAAGTCCTCAACGGTTGCGGCGTCGATAGGTTAGCGATTAAAGTAACAAATATCCTCAGGAAAAAGGGATTTAACGTCCTTAAAGTTGGTAACACAAAAAATCAGGACTTTGAGGAAACAGTAGTACTTGAACGAAGTAAAGAGAACATGGTGAACGCGAATTATTTCGCCAAGCAAATAGGTTGCCGGAACATTGACAAGGATATTGATCCTGCTCTCTATCTTGAGATTACCCTTATTATTGGAAAAGACTACAAAAAGGTTTTCCCTGATGTCGAAAAGGAGTTCTGAAACGGCCCGCACCAAAGTATTACAAACTGAAGAGTTAGCTAAATGTCTGGCAAGACTTATCGATGAAAAAAATGGACAGGACATTATTATATTTGATTTAAAGGGGATATCACCGATTACCGACTATTTTGTAATCTGCACTGGATTGTCAGAGATTCACAATCGAACAATAGCTGAGTCGCTTATCGAATATGAGAAACCTACCCATACTGAAGGGTTTGAAGCTGGTAATTGGGTTCTGATAGATTTCATTGATGTAATCGTTCATGTTTTTTCAGAGGAAACAAGGCAATTCTACGGTTTGGGCAGGCTTTGGGGAGATGCTCCGCAGGTAGCTTTTGATAGTGATTAGACAACAGCTCAAAGATATTCTGCAAAAGCTTTTTCCGGAAGAAAAAATTGTCATTGATTATGTACCTAAAGAAAAACCGGGGGATTATTCAACAAATATCGCGTTCAGAATCGCTGCTCAGAAGAAAATGCCGCCGTATGAAACAGCACAGGAAATTGCTTCACGCATCCATGATCCCATGATAAAAAGCATTTCTGTACACAAACCGGCATTTATCAATTTTACAATCAGCAACAGCTACATGCTCGAAAAAGTATTCAGCGAACCAGAAGAAATCGATATCGGAAAAGGGCAAAAAATTATGATCGAATTTGTCAGCGCAAACCCGACCGGACCAATCAACATTGCAAGTGCACGTGCTGCTGCAGTTGGCGATTCGCTTGCCAGACTACTTAAGCGAACTGGATACAACGTAGTTTCTGAGTACTATGTCAATGATGGAGGAAGACAATCAACCCTCCTTGCCCAAAGCGTCAGACAAAGAATCAGGGAACTGAATGGCAAAACCGCAGAGATACCAGAAGGTGGTTACCATGGCGATTACATAATAGAACTGGCTAAAGAGGTTAAAGAAAAAGGTATTGAAGACATCAAGAAGATAAAAAAGTATGCAATTGACTATTTTATAGAAGAACATAAGCGAATACTACAGGCGTTTGGCGTCGAATTCAACAATTGGATTCGAGAATCCTCTATATACGAAAAGGGCTATGTTGACGATGTGCTTAATCTACTTCAAGAAAAAAACCTGACCTATGTAAAAGACGGTGCGGTTTGGATAAAAACAACGAAATTCGGTGATAACGAAGACCGGGTCATTATTACGTCTGACAACCGCCACACATATTTGCTACCGGATATCGCATATCACCTTGATAAAATGAAGAGGCAGCATGATAGACTCATCAATATATGGGGACCAGACCACCAAGCTCAAATAAAGAGTCTGCAATGCGGAATAACAGCAATAGGGTATCCTCGTGACACCCTTGAAATACTCATTGTCCAGCAGGTACACTTACAGGAAGCAGGGAAACTGATAAAGATGAGCAAGCGGGCAGGAGTAATAAAAACACTAAAAGAATTACTAAAGCATGTGCCAAAAGACGTGGTCAGATTTTTCTTGCTGATGAGGTCGAATTCCCAGCCCCTGGATTTTGATCTTGATCTTGCATTAGAACAGTCAGATGAAAATCCTGTTTTTTATGTACAGTATGCTCATGCACGAATAAAGAGTATCATAAAGAAAGCTCAGGAACAGGGTATTGAATACGGCGGCAGTTTTGCTAAAAATCTAATAAAGGAAACAGAAGAGATTATCCTCGTTAAAGCAATTCTAAAATTTCCTGAAGTAATCGAAGATGCTGCACGTAATTTTGAACCTTACATGCTCACCTATTATCTCATTGAGCTTGCCCGGATATTCCACTCATTCTACCAGAGGCTGAGAGTGATAAACGAGGATAAAGAACTTACGCACGCCCGTCTTGCGCTAATAAACAAAACAGCAGAAACAATAAAAAGCGGACTTGGAATACTTGGTATTTCATGTCCCGAGAAGATGTAATGACAAATCCCAAGAACCAAATTCCAAGTTCCAAATATACGTTTTATTTTGGCTCTTGGTTCTTGGAGCTTGGAGCTTGTACTCAAAGGAGGTTAGATGAATCTTGCAAGTCTACTATCAAAGGATAGAATAATTCTATCTCTTAAACCAGGTAAGAAAAACAAAGTCATCGAAGACCTGGTATATACGATTAAACAGGGGGCAGATGCAGAACTCATTGTGTCAACATTACTGAAGCGCGAAGAACTTGGTTCAACCGGAATCGGCAAAGCTATTGCTATCCCCCATTGTCGCTCCCTGGCGGTCGATAAATTAGAAATAGCGGTTGGCCGGACGACTAAACCCATAAAATTCAATGCTATCGATAAAAAACCGGTCTCTTTGATTTTTTTAATAATCGCACCACCTCAAGATCCGGGCAACCAATACCTGATTACCTTAGGTAAAATTGTTCAAATCGCAAAAGAACTCATCAAGAAAAAACTAATCGGTAAAGCACAAACACCAGAGGAATTCATCACCTTGATTGACCAGGTCGAAAAAGGCCTCAAAAAAGGAAAGTAATATGTCAACCGAAATAGTCGAGATGCATCTCAAGTTACTCTTCGACCTTGACAATTTGTTGAATGACATGGATGAACCGGCGTACAAAAAAATCGGTTTCAAGGTGGAAGAAAAAGAAAAACAATCCTTAATCAAAACAAGAACGGATCTGTTGAAGAAATTGCCGCGCGCTACAGCCGATATATACGAGCGTTTAAAAAAACGGTATCAGCGTGCAATTGCGCCGGTTGACAACGGTTTTTGCTTTGGCTGTTTCCAAAGGTTACCGATTCAATTGTTAGCGCGAAGTGAAGAAATCATCACCTGTCCTAATTGCGGTAGGATTTTATACTGGCGGAAAAAGTAATAAAGCAAAAATATCTTTTATTATTTGTAATATTCGCCATCATTCTTATGAACGCCGTTCATCTCGGCGAGTCAAGCTTAATAGACTGGGATGAAGGTGTCTTTGCCCTACAAAGCCAATGGTTAGCAAGTTTTGGCAATCAAGGTAAACCATTCAACTTCCAGACCCCTCCCCTATACCAATTACTCATTGCAGGTGCTTTTCGAGTTTTTGGGTCTAAGGCATTCATCTTACATCTCTTCGCACTGATCGCTTCTTGCCTGGGAGTCTTTATTGTCTTCCATCTGTCAAAGCTGTTATCTACAACCCAGGATGCCATCATCGCGGTTATTCTTTTCGCCTCAACCGAGTTCTTTCTCTTCTTCTCAAAATCCGGCTTAAGTGATGCGGTTTTTCTTTGTTTCTTTCTTGCATCTCTTCTTTTCTTTTTCCGGGGTCTAAAACTGAATAAAGACAGCCAGTTTCTTTACGCTGGATTGTTTCTTGTTCTTGCTTCGTACACCAAATACTCGGCATTCCCTCTGTTTATTTCATATCTTATAATAGGTTTCCTACATAAGAAAAACCTCAAAGCTAAATGGTTCTTCTATTCGCTTGTTCTACCAGTACTCCTCATTTTACCATACTTCCTCTTGCTGATTAAATTCGTCCACCTGCCTGAGCTCAGTACACGCCATATCAGTTTCCTTGGGGTAAATCACTTGAAATTCTTGTTTTACCTCTTGATATTTGCACCGGTACCATTGCTCCTTGCCTTGATACGGTTCTTTACTGACATGAAAAGACTGAACAAATGGAACATATTCGTATTCATCACGATTATCATATTTTTTCTGACGCTCGGCTTCTACTATCCGTATTTCAGGTTAGCCTACCCGATTGTGCCGCTTTTGGCTATACCAGGTGCTCAGATAATCAAGCGTCTCGGTAAATTTAGAATCCCAATCTTTGCCAGCCTAATTTTAATGTCATTAGCATTTGGCTATAGGACAATCAAATACACAAGTGTCGTGCCACAGGAAACAGGTATGTTTGTTCATCGTTTTGCTGAGATGGAAGAAGCTACGTACATATACGCGGTAGTTCCACCGAACATCCTTTATTATATTAATCTCGAGATTGTAATACCAGAAGGTCATCCCTGGGAACGGGCAAGGAAAATGCTTCCCTGGTTGAGTAGCCGGGAGATAATTCGTCCTGAGGACAATAATCTACCGCTTGCCGGTAAAACATTACTCGTCCATGCGACTGTATTGGATTTGGTTAAACAATCGTATCCGGATATTTACGAACAGGGTATATTGGTTTCGAGTTTCGAATTCACTGATGCCCCGGTATACTATAAGGACATCTATAACCTACAAAGAAATGCAAAGCAGTGCTATGAGGTGTACCTTATAAATAACGAAGAATTAGGTGCGCAGCTTGAGGATTTATGGCTTTTTGGATTTGACCGCCGGGTGGCTGTAATGATCAGGGAATAACAGGCTGACTGAGAATGTCGAAATTTGTGGGAGTAGAGCCTTTAGGCTCGTCCCGTCGAATAACAGCATATTTATCAAAATCAGAAATACAAATGACCTCTGTATTCTGACAAAACGGAAGCAGGTAACAAATTGTTAGATTTTGAGATTTCACCCCATAGCTTGTAAGGAATCCCGAGTTTTTTTGTCATTCCCCGGTCATTTTTTTTGTCATTCCCCGGTCATTTTTTTTGTCATTCCCCGGTCATTTTTTTTGTCAGTCCCCGGTTCAACCGGGGAATCCAGTCTGGATCGTCCGATTCCCCTGATCAAGTCAGAGGACAGGCTTGTCGGACGATGACCCCGTATGATTAACATCCTACGGGGCAGGCAGAAAGCTGGGAAAAGATGAACTTATGAAGCTAAGAAGTTCAGAACCTCAAAACTTCAAAATACGACGGGGCTCGTTAAATGTTATTAAATTTCGACATATTTTTACGGGCACTGTTAAATTGTGTAACAGGGATGCTCATACTTTTCCTGAAAGTTTATTTAACGGGGCGGGCGTAAACGCCCTACTCCTCATTCTCGGTCAACCTAATAACGTGAGGTTTACCCACATTTTATGTTCCCGGTAATAATTTAAGAGATACAGCACCCTTCTTTTCTCTTTTATCCTTCGAGTAACCCCGCACTTTTGTAAAAGTGCGGGGGCATCGAGAAATACCTTAAATAATTATTAAGGAGAACATATGATAGTTTCAGTGGATTTCGTTAGCATATTGCACTATTGTCACTCTGAATTTATTTCAGAGTCTCACTTTATCGAGATTCCGAAACAAGTTCGGAATGACAGGTTCCACAACATAATTGAAACTATTATATGTTCGGAGTAATATAAGGAAGTTCTCGACACGCCCGAGAAAATAGAGAAATGGAGAATGGGAGAAACGGTGAAAGGGAGAGAAATATACAAAATACTTGGAACTAAGAACCACCTGTTTTCTCTTCGAGCGAGCCTGTCTCGAACAAGGTGAGAGGAATGGTAATAATCGTAATGAATTTCAAAGATGCGGGTAAACCTCAGGATAACAACTTATTGTATCTTTATGATTTTTTTGGTAGTCCGGGCTTCAGCTTGTTCAAGGGTTACAAAATAAACGCCGGCTGATACATTACGACCAAGATCGTCATCACCAATCCAGGTAACCTGGTTAAATAGTTTTATCGTCGGACAGTCAAATTCTCTAATCAATCTACCTGTTACATCATAGATCTTGATTTTATAACTCTTTGAGCCCTGAATCGAACTAAATATAATAGATGTATAATCAGTAAAAATACTCGGCATGACCTTCATGTTAGGGTTATTAATCGAGCCAAGTCTGTCAATATCAAGAATACCTGGCAGAAAACCTGATCTATAAGTCCCTGTATTGTAGATATCATAACGGAACTTGGGCCACTCAATTGCCGCTGTTTCAAGGTCAAAAACTGAAAACGTGTAGTCATTACCGCCGGTCATCAATTCTAACCGACCATCCCAATCTATGTCAAATATTGCCGGCGATGACTCGATGCGATTACCAAATTGAATAGGAAACCCTGATGCTTGTGCGCCGTTGTTCTCATAGGCGTACAGGTTCCAATCACTCGATCCAAGAATGACCTCAAAATCACTGTCGCCATCAAGATCACCAACTACCGGCAATTTGGCATCATGAGTAATATCAGGAAAACCAGCCAGCGTATGGCCTAAGGAATCCAAAACCGTGAAACCAGATTTATAAGAACATATTAATTCAGGCTTATCATCGCCGGTTATGTCAGCGATAACTGGACTTCCTTCAACATCAGCAACATCACCTATCGGATTAAACCATTTAATTGAACCATCCGCGTCTACCAGGTAAACACCTTCGGTATTATCAGCATAAAAAGAGATCTCAAGACGCTCGTCACCCAATACATCGCCGAGTACCGCAGAGTAAGATAGACCACCGGACTGTATGTAGATAGGAAACGGCGCAAGATAATTACCATACCGATCCCAGACAAATAATGAATCCGAACCACTACCACCACAACATACAATTTCCATATCACCGTCACGGTTTATGTCGCCAATAGCCAGTGTGCCAAAAGCAATACCAGGCATGTTCTTCAACAATCCATCTGGGGAATATACGCCTGTGCCATCATGATGAAAAGCATAAATGTCTGAATACAGGGTCCAGATGAATATTTCCAGATCACCGTCCTCATCAATATCAGTAAGAACCGGCGAGCCAATTATACTACCAGAAACCGATTTTGGCCAACCTGGCAAACACACACCTTGATTATTAATTAAATAAAGGTTGTTAGTTGCACGTCGTACTCCAAAGACGATTTCGTACAGACCATCATTATTAACATCACCAATTGCCGGTGATGTCCAAACCTCGGTTGGGTGAATGTCGAAAAGTACTCCATCACCTATGACCGGTGTGCCATCACAGTGCCAGGCATAGACATAGCCTTCCTTGCCACAAACCACAACCTCTAAACCCGGATAAAAAGGATCGATATCCGCGAAGTTGGGTGATGAAAACAAAAAGTCATATACTCGCTGCGGCCAACCCGGAGCAAGCAAAGGGTTTGTTTTGCCGCATACCGTATCTGAAGGTATACTGATATTCATCGATGAATCATAAGCCACCACATAATAATAATAATCCACACCCGGCTGCACTGTATAATCCTCATAAGAACTCACCACACCTAAATAACTACTCAATAAACTGTACTGACCACTAAGCGACAACCCTCGGTATACACGATAGCCTCTTGCACCACCACTGGGCAACCACTCTAATGATACGACGCCACGACGCCCTAATACACGCAATGAACACACGGCTAACGGCGCTCCTAAAACTACCGCATAATCGATAACCCCTACACCACCCTCATACACCCGATACTGATAACCTACCTCACAACCCACCGAATCAACCACAAACCTAAAATAATCCGGCTGCGACGACACCACACCACCAGGTACCACCAAGGGAAAATTAACCACACTGTCTAATAATACACCACCGGATACACCACTAACCACCCCATACACTGTATCACTCACACTATGACCATAATTCACTAAATACGGCAAAACCTCTACGGTATCCCCTAAAACACTATAACCCTGACCAAAATGACCCAAACTCGAGGCTAAACCAATTAACTGAAAACTGTCAACACTACTACCACCAACATAACCCACGACAACCTCAAAATCTAAACTGTATTCATCAAGCATACTACTTGAAACTTCAAAATACAAAGGCGTCACATTATAACCAATAACACCAACCCCCATATCACCATAAAACGCACTGTCAATATTTACCTGGACTAAACTATCACTACACACTAACTCAACATACACACTCTCGGCTAACCCACCACCGGTATTCACTAACCCTAAATCCAAATACACACCCTCACCCGGATTGACAACACCATCTGAATTACCTAACGTGTCCACGACCACACAATTACTAAACACTACATACGGCTCAACCGGCACCACACAAACCGAATCAATATGCATAATATAACC
>JAUWCU010000140.1 GCA_030609135.1 Candidatus Stahliibacteriota bacterium
ATTGATTGAGCGGGATAAAAAAATCATGTTTGGCGCTCACACCAGAACCCAAGAAATACCTTTGGCAGTTGATTATGCAAAAGGCGCACGCATAACTGACCTTGACGGCAAGACATACCTGGATTTTGGTGCTGGTTTTGCCGTAGTCGGCACTGGCCACTGTCATCCTGAGGTGATCAAAGCAGCAACTGAGCAAATGCAGAAATTGATTCATATTTCAGGCTGCGACTTTTATTATGAATCCCAGGTTGAATTAGCGGAAAAGCTCTTTGAAATATCCCCGGGAGATTTTGAGAAAAGAGTGTATTTTGGTAATTCCGGGGTTGAAGGTATTGCAGCAACTTTGAAGATCGCACGTCACTACACACGACGACCCCATCTGATCAGTTTTCTGGGCGCTTTTCACGGCAGAACCTTTGCCGGCATGACGATGTCAGGCAGCAAGAAGATCCAACGCTCCCATTTCTCGCCTTTAATACCCGAAGTAACCCACATACCTTATCCCTACTGCTTTCACTGCATATTCAACGAAACATATCCCAAATGCGTGAGAAAAGAATTTGATGGTTTACCAATGCCCTACTGTCTCTCATACTTGACCGAGGTCATGTTTGAACGTCTTGTTGATCCAGAAGACGTTGCCCTGATTCTCGTTGAACCTATCCAGGGTGAAGGCGGTTACATTATACCCCCCAAAGAATTCTTGCCGGCACTACGCAAGATCGCAGACAAATTCAATATCTTGCTTGCCTTTGATGAAATTCAGTGCGGCATGGGCAGAACAGGCAAGTGGTTTGCCTGTGACCACGTTAATGTGATCCCGGACATCATTATCATTGCCAAGGCAATTGCCTCGGGCTTTCCTATGAGTGCCACGGTGAGCCGCGCTGAGCTCCAGGACCCTGAAATCGATAAACGTGCCTGGCAACCTGGTGCGCACGGTTCAACTTTTGGTGGTAACCCGGTCATTACCGCGGCCGCTCTAGCTTCTTTAAAAATCATTGAAAATGGCTTGATCGAAAATGCCGCAGAGCTCGGTGCTTTTCTAAAAGCGAGGCTTATTGAAATCATGGACCGCCACCAGATAATCGGTGAAGTACGCGGTCAGGGTTTAATGATTGGTCTTGAATTGGTAAAAGATAAGAAGACGCGCGAAGCCTTGCCAAGGGTAATTACGAATAACGGCAAGAATATTAAAGAAGTCATTACTGGTGAGTGTTTCAAGCGCGGGTTGATCGTCTATGGCGCTGGATTCAATTCAATTCGTATATCACCGCCCCTTATTATAACCAAAGATGATGCCGCAGAAGCCTTGAAAATAATTGATCAGGTTATTACATATGTGGAAAGTCGGTTATTATGATAAATCCGGGTATTTTCCGCGAATACGATATAAGAGGCATTGCTGATACTGACCTTACTGATGAAAATGTTTATGAGTTTGCCCGTGGTGTCGGAACTTATTATCGAAATCTCGGTGAGACAAAAGTCATTGTGGGCCGTGATGTCAGGATATCTTCACCGAGAATTTCTGAAACAATCCAAAAAGGCCTCATAGAATCAGGCTGCAGTGTAATAGATATCGGTGTAGTACCAACACCATTGCTATATTTTTCATTGTTTCACTATAATATCGGCAACGGCGTAGTGATAACTGCCAGTCACAACCCAAAGGAATTCAATGGCTTTAAAGTATGCCGAAACAAGACTACCATATACGGCGCCGAAATACAAAAAATTAAACACATTATCGAAAAAGGAAAGTATACATCAGGCAACGGCGATAGGGAACAACTCGACATCATACCTACGTATATCGATTACGTAACTGACCACATGAAAATACAACCCGGTTTGAAGATAATCATCGATACAGGTAATGGTACGTGTGGTCCAATTATTGACCAGATCATGACCAGGATAAAAGCAAACTATGAAATACTGTTTAAGGAACCCGACGGCAATTTCCCAAACCACCTGGCTGACCCGACCGTAAAGGAACATATCTCAACCTTGATCGACAAGGTCAAAAACAATGACGTTGCCGGCGGCATTGGTTTTGACGGCGATGGCGATAGGATTGGTGTAATCGATGAAAATGCTGAAGTTATCTGGGGCGACGTGCTGCTTGCAATATATGCCGAAGATGTTTTGAAACGCATGCCTGGTGCCAAGATAATATTTGAGGTAAAATGCTCTAAAGGATTGATTGAACGCATCGAAGAATTAGGCGGTACACCGATCATGTACAAAACAGGCCACTCTTTGATCAAAGCAAAAATGAAGGCTGAAAACTCGCCACTTGCTGGTGAGATGTCCGGACACGTATTTTTTGCCGACCGCTATTATGGATTTGACGATGCAATATACGCAAGTTTGCGCCTTCTGGAAATAATAAGTCGCGGCAATAAACTATCCGAGCTTGCTGCAAGAGTACCTAAGTATTTTGCAACACCTGAGATCCGTATTGAAACGACCGATGAGAAAAAATTCAAAATCGTTGAAAAATTAAAGGAAGAACTCAGTGGGTCATATAAAATAATAGACATCGATGGAGTCAGGGTGGATTTTCCAGACGGTTGGGGTTTAATAAGAGCATCAAATACCCAGCCGGTTCTCGTCTTAAGATTTGAAGCAAAAACAAAACAAAGACTTGAGGAAATAAGAAATCTGTTTTTTGATAAATTGGAGGAAAATTAGTGATTATGAATACGTTTGCGGTTCGCAGTTGCGAAAAGCGTTTCGTTTTCGTAATCCGTTTATCGAAAAATGCGTAAAAGAATAAGAAGTTTCACAGATCTGGAAGTTTATCAAAACACTTATTACGCATCAGTGACTGTTTTAACTAAAATTTTGCTAAAGTTACCGAAATCTGAACGGTTTGATCTTGTAGATCAACTGAGACGGTCGGCTAAGGCAATTCCTCGCTTGATTGCTGAAGGATTTCAGAAGTACCTTGATGACGCTGCCGGTGAAAGTAATGAAACAATAGTTTCTTTATGTCATACAAGAGATGTATACAATGTAGAACCCGAACTAATTACACAACTTATTGACACATATGATAAAGCATCACGGCAGCTATACAAGCTAAGTTGTGCTTGGGAATCTTTCGGTCCTCGAAAAACGAAACCACGTTGTTCCAAAGTAGACGACAACGTATCGCCTTTCGAAACCGATCAACGTTAAACGAAGTATCAGTAAGGAGGTATTATGACCATTCTTTTATGTGCAACATTACTATTTGCCCAGGCTGGTGATGTTTTCCTGCCAAAATGGATGACTCCGGAAGAGAGTCTGCGCGTTAATGAGATCGGCAAGGGACACATCATTACTGTTCCACCCGATGGCTGGGTTGAAACACCAGGTGAATTTGAGGCATTAAAAGGTGTATTTATCACCTGGATATATGGTCAATACAACTCAGTTTTCCGTGAGATCGTACGCGAATCCGGCGCAGTCTCAAAGGTGTACATAATCGTAGGGTCGGGTACTGAACAACAGAATATTACTGATTATTTGAATGGCAACGGCATACCGCTTGATTCAGTGACTTTCTATATATGGCCGAGAAATTCGATTTGGAGCAGGGACTATGGTCCCTGGTTTATGCGTGAACAAGATAACACCGAAGGTATTGTCGATTTCCAGTATAATAGACCACGACCATCTGACGATACAATACCCTGGCGTATTGGTCAACAATGGGGTATATCAGTTTACGGTTCACCGCTTGAACATGCCGGTGGTAATTTCATGACCGATGGATTGGGTACTGGTTTTGCAAGCACGTTAATCCATGAGGAAAACTCTGGGTATACGCACGCAGAAATAGATTCCTTGATGCTTGAGTACAGCGGGCTTGAGCAATTCATCGTATTACAAAGAATCAATATTGAATATACCGGGCATATTGATCTGTGGACTAAGATACTCAATGACACACTCGTCATGGTGGGTGAATATGCTGCAGGTCATCCTAACCATGATCTGCTCAATGATAATGCTGACTCAATCAGTCGCTGCACTAACCGAGAAGGTAAACCGTATCGGATAGTCCGAATACCCATGCCCTGGTCAACATCAAACGCCCCGCCCTCTTATCTGAATTCCCTGTTTGTCAATAACAAAGTTCTCGTGCCCCTATGGAATGAACCTGAGGACGATACCGCACTTTTCATTTACGGACAGGCTCTACCCGGTTATGATATCGTAGGCATTGACTGTTCATCCATGTCCGGGTCTGGAGGAGCGATTCACTGCATTACCATGCAGGCACCAAGCCCCTATTTCATTCATGTCCAACACTATCCTTTGAATGATACTGAGGATACTCTAAACCCCTATCGTGTCCGGGCGCGACTTACTAGTTCTAATAGTCTGCTTGCAGAATCCACCTTGGTTTTCTACAAAATCAACAGTGGCTCATACAATACAACCCCCTTAGCCACAGTAGTAGATACGCCGGGCGTCTATGCAGGCTATATACCAGCACAATCCGGCGGTGATACTGTCCACTATTACTTATTAGTTAAAAATAACGACGGCATCAGAAAAACCTCACCCATAAACGTACCGACTCATGTTTATACCTTTCTTGTTGGACCAGACATGGCACCACCGAACATCACACACACACCGCTTGGTGACCAGTTGGTAAATAACTGGCCGGCTCATGTCTCAGCTTTGGTGACCGATAACTCAGGGGTTGATTCTGTGATACTTGATTATTTGATAAACAGCACTCCACAGACACCAATCCCTATGCCCAATACTGGCGGTGACGTGTATGAGGTAGACTTTGGGGGAAGTGTAAGCATTGGTGATTCTGTCTTCTATAGGATTAAAGCAATAGATGCTTCAGTTAACCATAATGTAGGATATGATCCAACATCAGGCTACCACGCCTTTGCAATTGTTGATAGAATTCCGGTTGGTGTATGGGAACCTGACTTAACCCCAATTACGAGCGCACCGCTTATTAATTACTTAGACAGTCTCAGTATTGGCTACGAGTATCATACTAGCTACCCAACATTCGACCTCTATAATTGCATGTTCATCTGTGTGGGCGTATACTCAAACAATTACCAGATAACAACCAGTCAGGCTAATGATCTTGTGGCATACTTAAACAGCGGTGGTAAGTGCTATTTAGAAGGCGGCGATGCCTGGTGTTATGACCCGGCAGGCGGTATTTATCGCTCTTACTTTGGCATAAGTGAAGTTGGTGACGGCGGGACCATGAGTGGTAATATAGACGGTGTCACTGGCACGTTTACTCAAGGCATGTCTTTTGCCTATGCTGGCGAAAACAGCTATATAGACCGTATCGCACCGATTCCCCCTGCGTTCACAATATTTACTAATGGTGGTTACAACCGGACTGTTGCTTATGATGCAGGTACGTATCGTACAATTGGTTCGGCATTCGAACTCGGCGGTTTGGTCGATGGCACACCACCAAGCACAAAAGATACCCTAATTGAACAAATCCTGATATTTTTTGGCATCATCGTGGGTGTTGAAGAAGAAAATGTAATGGCCCCGACTACAGTCAACCGATTGTCAGTTTCACCAAACCCAGCAAACAGGAAATTGACTTTTGCTTTCGATATCAATGAAAAAATGCACATTAAGATTGAGATGTTCAACGTACTCGGACAGAAAATTGCAGTAATTGCTGAACAGACTTTCCAA
>JAUWCU010000078.1 GCA_030609135.1 Candidatus Stahliibacteriota bacterium
TCGAGAAAATTGGAATCCAAGTCGATTCTGATAATTGCAAGTTGTATAAAGATCCCACCGCATTTCAAAAATATTCTGAAGTTCAGCAAGGGATATCACGAGGTCGTCCTAAACCCGCTATCTCGATCTGCGGTGTCTCAACTGATTACTCAGATGACCAGCATTAGTTCAACACAACTTGTCAGATTTGTATATGAGAATTCGACAGGAAATCCTCTCTTTGTACGAGAAATCATTCGTACTCTCATACAGAAAAACCTGGTTAGGTTTGGCAGACAAGAGATTAATGAAAAAAAACTCGGCAAGGTGTCACTTCCCTCTTCATTACAAGAGATGACACAGAGGATGCTTGATAGCCTGGACAGAGAATCAATTAGACTCCTCAAAATTGCCAGTTTCATGGAACAAGGATTCACATCAATGTTCCTTACTAATCTTTTAGGCAAGGGTAAAAACCTAGTTGAAAAAAACATAGCGATGTTGAAAAAAAAGGGATTGCTTACCCAGGTTGGCAAAGTGTATTACCTCCGTCACATTATTCATAAAGAACAACTGCAGGAGATGATCGAAGATGAAGAGAAAAAAAGCCTTCATCGAAAGATTGCGCAATATTCCGAGAAAAAAAAGCGTAAAAATATTCAGCACATTGCCTGGCATTATATGCAAGCTGGCGCAAAAAAGAAAGCCATTTATTATGGTTTCCGAGCTGCACAAGAGGCAATGAACAACCATAATCAATTGAAAGCACTGGAGATTTATCAGAATTTGGAAAAATTTGTTGCCCAGAAAACCACAAAGAAGCTCGAAATACTCACCAAATCGGGTGATATCCTACGCATAACTGGACAATATAATGAGGCGGTAAAAACCTATCAATCTGCTGAAGAACTTGCCATAAGATGCAAGGATATCGGTTGTTTCAAGTTAAAAAAGGCATATATATTGCAATTATTAGCCAGGTATGATGAAGCAATTGAGCAAATCAAGAAAGCTGAGCAGCTTTTCAAAGCAGGTTCAGAAGACTGGATTGAAGCTCAAAATACACTAGCCGGTGTGTTGCTCGCAATCGGTAAATATAGTGAGGCATTAAATGTTCTTTTTAAGATTGAGAAAACCGGCTATGCAGTTCCACGGGTTCAACGAAATATAGGGATTGGCTTAATCAATCTTGGAAGACTGAACCAGGCAAGAAAAAGATTTCTCATGGCATTGAAAATTGCCAGAGATGACAAAAGCGGTCTTTCTTCTTGCAATAGCCTGGGGATTGTTTGTATAAGGAAAGGCATGTACAGAGAAGCGGTTAAGTGGTTTGAAAAAGCGCTTATCATTGCAAAGCGAACCGGCAATGTGAGCGCCTTGAGTACCATTCTTAATAATCTCAGTGGAATATATGCCCAACTCGGAGATAAGAAAAAATGCCTAAAGCATCTGAACAGTGCACATGAAATTGCCTTTGATGTTGGAAACCCGGAAGCCCTGGTAAGAACCCTTAATAACCGAGGCGCTTTCTATCTTGAAAATGGAGATACGGCCAGGGCAAAAGATGATCTGTCACGAGCCGTTAGAATCGGACAGAAAATCGGCTATCAAAACATCAGTTCATGTTTATCTAATCTCGGCAGATATTATTACTTTAAGGGTCGATATAAAAAGGCAGTAAGTTGTTATAAGAAAGCAACAAGACAAGCAAAAAGACAGGGTTCAATGGTTCTTTTTATTGAGGGGCTTTTCTATATCATTGAAATCTCTTGTGAAATGGGTATGCTTACTAAAGCTATGAAAAACGCAAAGAAAGCACAAAAAATCGTTGAGATAATAAAGTCACCGGTGTATAATTTCTACTTACTACACTGGCTAAGTAAGATCGAACAGATCAACGGCAATATTGAACAAGCAATCAATTTGGCTAACGATTCAATCGATCTTGCAAGGAAAGTGGGTAAGAAAGAACTCATTATCTCATTGATCCAGCTCAGTACGATCTACCTGGATTACAACGATTTAGGTAAGCTATTTAACATAATCCATCGAGTAGAAGAATACATACACGATTCCTCAGATATGGATGTTCTGTCAATGTATCACCTCCTCAAAGCCAAAATTGAATTCAGCAGACATGAACTTGCCGCAAGCGTAAGATGCCTTAGCGAACTTGCAGCTTCTGAAGAACATTCGTGTCAGAAACCAGATCTCCTGCAGCAAGTTTTTTTCCTGAGAGGCAAGGTTTATGAGAGACTGGGCAAGATAGATGATGCCGCCGCAGCTTTTCATAACTGTGTTGAAGTTCTAGATGATATTAGTTCAAGAATGGACAATGAGACAAGGAACTATTATCTTTTTGGTCAAAGATCTTATTGGGTAGAATACATCGAGGAGTTCTTGAAGAAATGAAAAGGAGACGAAATCTGAAGAAAATAAAAGAGGAGTTGGGGCAATTGCAGAAAAGACGAACGAAGCGGATTTCAAACATCGAAATTTCCTATTTAACCGAAGTGCTCGAACTAAGTCAAGCTTTGTCTTCGACACTTGATTTACAAAAAGTCCTCAGTGAAATAATGGATAATGCACTTGGTTTAACCCAGGCTCAGCGTGGTTTTATCATGCTCTTTGACGAGAACGGCGAATTAACCTTCAATTTCTCGAAATATATCAAACCCAAGGATACAGAAAAACATTCGTTTACGATTTCAAGATCCGTGGTTAATGAGGTAGCAAGCAGTGGCGCCGCAATTATTCTAAATCCTGTATCTGAAGATAAAAAGTTTAGCACAAGAAAGAGCATCATAGAACTCGGGCTGAACCTGGTTATCTGTCTCCCTCTCATTACCAAGAAAGAGATTATCGGTCTTATCTATCTTGATTCAACCTTGCCAAGAGAGAAATTCACCAATATTGAGAAAGAGATATTGAATTCCTTTGCCTCTTTAGCGGCATTAGCGATAAACAATGCCCGATTATGGGAAGCGAGCATCAAGGATTCTCTAACATCCTTATATAATATCAGTTATTTGTATCTGCGACTTAAAGAAGAATGTCAAAAAGCAAGGCGCTATAAAGACATAGCATCTTTTCTTCTTCTCGATATTGATGGTTTCAAGACCATCAATGATATACATGGTCACATTAAGGGCAATCAGATTTTACGGGAGATGTCCCAGTTGTTAAAAAATACCTTTCGTCAATATGACCTGGTATTTCGCTTTGGCGGCGATGAATTTGCTGTACTGCTGCCATCAACAAATCTCAAACAAGCCATTAGTATCTCAGAAAGGGCAAAAAAGACAATAGAGTCACACCAATTCACCCTGGATAGAGATACGACTTCTCTGAGTATCAGTATCGGCATCACTGAAATAGCCCCAAGCTGCACTGAACCAGATGAGGTTATCAAAGAGGCGGACAAACTGCTCTATTTGTCCAAATCAAAAGACAGATGCAGGATAAGTGCGTCAACTCTTCCTCGTAAAGTTCTTGAGGGAATAGAAAAATTTATTGGCGTGAGCGAATCAGCGCAGAAAACCAGAAACCTGATTGAACAATATGCTTCAACAAAGGCATCGGTCTTAGTCTTTGGCGAAACTGGAACTGGTAAAGATCTAGTTGCAAGATTAATTCATGAGTTATCACCTGATCGAGATAAGCCATTTGTTCCCCTTGAATGTGCTGCTTTACCTGAAACACTCTTTGAAAGTGAACTGTTCGGTTATGAAAGAGGTGCATTTACCGGTGCGTATAAGTTCAAGAAAGGGCTGCTTGAATCGGCTCACGAAGGAACCCTTTTTCTGGACAACATTGAGAATCTCCCACTTTCAGTACAGGCAAAAATACTGAGAGCGGTTGAGGACAAAGCATTTGTCCGACTCGGCGGTGAAAAAGCTATGAAAGTAGATCTGCGCATCATTGCTTCAACTATTAAAGAATTGAATGCTGAAGTGAAAAAGGGTAGGTTTCGCGAGGATCTATATCATCGGCTGAATCTTCTAACTATATATCTTCCACCTCTAAAGCAAAGAAAGGACGACATCTTACTCCTTGCTGATACTTTTCTAGAAACCATCAGCAAGATATATAAAAAACATATTAAGTATTTCAGTGATAGTGCAAAGATGAGTTTGCTTGCATATAACTGGCCAGGAAATGTCCGCGAACTCAAGTATCGTATTGAACGAGCAGTTATCCTGAATCGAAGCGGGGTTATCAGATCAAGTGATTTGGAGATTGAAACCAGACAATGCACTCTCAATCTTAGGGATAATGTCAGCCAACTCCAGGCAAGGTTGATTAAAGAAGCACTCAAAATCCACAAGACGAGCTTATCTTCAATCGCCCGTGAATTGGGGATAAGTCGCACTACATTGTACCAACTTATGAAAAAACACGGAATTAAACTGTAAACAATCTGAACAGAAAACCTTCGATTTCTCGTAAGAACTAACAAATAGAGGTTTTTCTGTACAAAGATTGAACAATAAGTGATTCTTCACACAGAAAACTCACGCAATTTCACGACAATTGTATTGGCATAGATATTGCATATAATAATAGATATTAGAATAACTTAAAAGGAGGTTAATATGCGCAAATTAGTTGTGCTAATATGCTGTGGAATTGGACTTACATTCAGTGGTTCATTTGATATTATTCTTACTAATAGTTCGGATATTTACTTTGCCGACTTCACTGCACCACCTGGTCATCACATCAATAGTTTTTATTCCTATACATCTGGCGGCTGGCTCTATCTAGCGGCAAGGGCATCTGATGGAAGCGACGGTGATGTTATTACAACGACATTGAATGATATCTGGTTTACTACTGACTGGACTGCACCCCAAGATGTCTATATCAAAGGCTTTGATTCCTATGTTTCTGGCGGGTATCTCTGGCTTGATGCCCTTTTGTCAAATGGTGGGGATCAGTCAATAGTATTGACGCAGAATTCCGGTATTTACTTTGGAGATTATGAAGTCCCAACGGATTGGCTTAAGGCATTGACTTCGTCTTCAGGTGGCGGATGGTTATACTTGACTGCCGAAACTGATTTGAACCAAATAGGAGTAGAAGAATTCAATACTGGCAAATCAAATAGCATTCTCTCGCTTGCCATTTTCCCAAATCCTGCCCGTGGAAACGTGCGCATCATTTACTCTCTTTCCAGTCCATGTCCTGTGACTGTCAAAATTTATGACGCCGCCGGCAATCTGGTCGAGTCCCTTGTAGATATGTCACGATCTGCAAATTACGGTGAGATTCCTTGGAACACACTAAAATTAGCAAGCGGGGTTTATTTTTGTTGTCTTGAGACGCCATATGCAACAAAAACCGAGCAAATAGTAATTATGAAGTAATAGTTGTTGAATATCACAATTTGCTCGACAACATATTGAGTTTATCCACTAAGATACAATATGTACCATAAAAAAAGGAGAAAGATGAGGAAAAACATAATAAAAGCAATAGTGTCCATAATCTCTTTGGCAAGTATGGGCTATGGTATTGAACCACTGGGTAATCGCTTCAAGCTTATTTCGAATGATGAAGTAGTGGTTATTGATAATAGAACTAATGGCTATTTTGATATCTATGAGCCGGAATCGAATGTCTATGAACAATCATTTTCATTGCCTGGTGTTGCTTTGGATGTAGGTTGTGGTGATCTGAATGGTTCTGGTTATGATGAAATAGTGGGCGTTTACTCGAATTCTATACACATACGTTTGTACAATGGTTCTTCATGGCAGGGACAGAATTATAACTTAGGCAAAACTGGAATGAAATATATTGGGTGCGGTGACTACTTTGAAGATTCAATCAGTCCTGGATGTGAAATCATTACGGCAACGGATGATAGCATATTCTGGTGGAAATGGTCACTGTCTGGTGTGGATCTCTTAAAGAGTACTGGTCCTTCTGGCGGTGTCTATGATATCTGCTGTGGTGACATAGATGGAGATAGATATGATGAGGTGGTTTATTTGACTTCCTCGAAGCAGGCAGAACCGAGTATAGGATGTATTGAACAAGACGGTTCCATCGGCACTTATCCTCTTTCTATAATCTTTGACAAAGGCAATTTCACTGAGCTTTCAGCCGGTAATTTCAGGGAGGATATAAGAGAAGAGCTGGTTATTCTCGAAGCAAACACTTGGCCATCAAATGACAAACTGCACTTCTATGAATATGATCTGATTGAGAGTACATTTGTTGCTGTTGGAACCATTGATATTGGTCATCGGGGCATCAGGGATTTAGCTGCTGGTAATGCAGATCTGGATCAGTATGAAGAGATATTTCTACTGCGAGGTGATGGAAAAGTTGATGTATTTAGTTTTGACGGACTTGAGGGTACTTTTGATCTTGGTGCCAGCTCAAACCCGATAAGAATAAGTGCGCCGGATTGGGATGGCGATAATGCTCAGGTTGTTTTCACGGGCGGACCCTATCTTTGTTCATCAGAATTGTGGCCCAGTCTGGTCATTTCTCTACCACCATATCATGATGGGATTATTGAAGGCGAATGTACTATTAAATATGGAGAAGAGTACCAGCAAAGCCAGAATCTGGATGCAACATTTGCGCTTACTGCCCAGACGACCATGGGTTATGGATACAAATTCCCCGGTGGTCTCCTTGAGGGAAATGTCAGCGCATCAATCGAATCCGGCGTGAAGAGACATCTAAAAGAGAGCCAGACCTTTACGTGGGGTTCCTGGTATATCATCTCAAGTAATTACCCACATAATATTGTCATGGCATCAAGGACATATTATGATGGTTTCTTTTACAAAATATTGGATCCCAGAAATCTTCTGGGCGACACGCTTCACCAGGATACGATTAATATGGCAGTGCCAAAGGCAGGCACAAATGCTATTCCGATAACCTTAGAGAATTATCTTGCCTATGCAGATACAATTCCCTATTTACCAAAAAATCTTCTCCTTCCTATCCAGGAACCAGGCGATGTCACGACTTATCCTCAGGGGTATGTTTATCCCACTGGTTATCCAATTCCTCCAGAAGAACTTCTCTTTGTGAACCATCCAATCTATGCAATAACCCAGGGTGTGCAAGGAGGTTGGTATATCAAACTTCAGGAAACACAGGTGCACGAAGACATTCTATATTCTAAAGGAAATTTAGTCGGGAAGTTATCAGGACAGATTCCTAATGGCCCTTCTTTTTCATTCCAGATTGCTGCTGCAGTCGGCGCAGAGATGACTCACCAAACCAAGGTCGGGCAACAACTGGAAATTCAAGCAACCATGGGTTGTCTTCATGATACCCTGAATTTCTGGCAATGGTATTACGAATATAGTCCGTACATATACCATGCCTCAAGTGACTCAGGTGGTTATTATGTCCTGAACTTTATGGCGCAGAATTTGGGTTGGGGCTATCCTGGGATTGAAGAAGACCAAAGTTTGAACTCTGAAATGGCAAGTACTTATTTGCAAGTCTACCCAACTTTATTCAGAGACAAAACAGACATTAGATTTAGCACTGGACAAGGGGCACAGGATGTAACGTTACGAATCTTTGATGCAACAGGAAGACTGGTGCGCACCTTCCCAATCATTAATCTGTGTAATCCAGACAAATCTGTGTTTTCTGTGTATTGGGATGGTTCTAATGATGCAGGACAGAAACTTTCTGGAGGAGTATACTTTGTTCGCTTACAGAGTGACGAGGTTGAGAGGACTCAAAAAATAATCCTCATGAAATAATAGTTATGATATAACGTGAAGCATGTAGACTCAAAATGAGGACGTCAAACAAGAGGCTTATCCCTGGAAACGAAAGGTTAAGCCTCTTTCGTTTGTACGGTTTTCTGATATAGAAATTAAAGCAAGGAGAGATTATGGGAGTAATATTACTAATCATAAGCCTTATTAGTGTCTCAACCGATGTCGTTGCTGAACGAATCGATCTACTATATGATACTAATGAGATTTCACTTGATCAAACATTGATATACAAGTGTCTGCTCATCAGATATCCTGAACTGCTTCCTAAAGAAATCATTACACAAACAATGAGCCCGGGAAAATGCGCAACACCGATTATTATTGAGGTCTACAATAATTGGCAAAATATAGACATTGTAACACAGGATTCTCTGTCTATCCTATTGGCAAGACCAAGTCTACCTTATTATTATGATAGACCGGGAGGAAAATTCAGAATTCACTATGCAACGAGCGGAACGCATGCTGTTCCTAATTATGCATATGTTCAGAACACAGCGCAATATTTTGACATTGCATGGGAACAAGAAGTCAATAGTATGGGGTTTTATGCACCGCCATCAGACAGTCCGGCAGGCGGCAATGCCAGATATGATGTCTATATTCTAAATATGCAGTATTACGGATACGCAGCACCAGAACCACCAGGTCCTATGCCCTGGAATGATGCCCCGAGTTATATCGCAGTAGAGAATGATTATTACGGTTTTCCCGGTACACCTGACGGGTGCCTTAAAGTAACATCCGCACACGAGTTCCAACATGCCTGTCAATTTGCCTATGATTATCAAGAAGCCATCTGGTGGATGGAGATCTGCGCGGTATGGATGGAAGATCAGGTCTGGGATAATATTGATGATTACTACAACTACCTTCCAGCATTTTTCGACTATCCTCATAGATCTCTATTGTCAACTAATATCCATATGTATGCAAGCTGCATCTTTGCCCATTATCTCGGACAGACATATTCACAAAGCATCATAGAAGATATCTGGCAAGGATGTACAAACTCAGATGCCTTATCAGCCATTGATAATGAACTACAGTCTTGTAATTCTTCGTTGGGTAGAGGCTTCCAAGAATTTACAATCTGGAACTATATCACTGGAACAAGAGATGATGGTGACCACTATGAAGAAGCAGGAGACTATCCTCTTATTGCGATTGAACAAACACATACTACATACCCGGTAAATAATGCTTCGTCAAGTCATAATCCAGAAGGATATGCAAGTAACTATATTGCATTTGAAAGAAACAATATGCAGAGTAATCTAATGGTTAATTTTTCAGGCTCAAGCAGTGCTGAATGGGGTGTAAGTATTGTCGGTGTCAAATTCGGCAATAACTATGAGGAGACTTTCATAGATATTGATCTTAATAATCAAGGTTCTGTGCTTATTCCATTTGAAGACTTTGAAAGGATTATTTTCATTCCAGCAGTTATATCCGACGAATATATTGGCTCATCATATTCCTATGATGCAATAATCGCTGATTCTATGTTAGTACCACCGCAAAATCTCGTTGGCGCCAGCGGCATCTATGGACAGGTTCCGTTGACCTGGGACCTACCCAGGCAGTCCAGATACTCAATGTTTCGGATCTTTCGAAGTGAAATAACGGGTGGCTCATATTCGCTTATCGGCACTTCAACTGGCAATTCATTCACTGATGAACAGGTGATAAATGGTAAGACCTATTACTATGTGGCAACTGCAGTATATCAAAGTGGCGAAAGTCCTTATGAT
This sequence comes from Candidatus Stahliibacteriota bacterium, assembly GCA_030609135.1. GTDB lineage: Bacteria > Hydrothermota > Tepidihabitantia > SM23-42 > SM23-42 > JAUVZL01. Next base: position 9,503 of record JAUWCU010000078.1, read on the forward strand.
AATGAGGCAACTGCCACACCTGGCTCTTCTGTAGCGATTGATACGCTTCGCTATGATCGAAATATCTTCTCGTTTGCCGGAGGTTTCAATGAATACTGGGCAGCCGTCCGCTTCACGCCTGCATCATCCTGTACTTTGAAATCAGTTCTATGCTTTCTGAATGGTTTTTTTCCGTATACGATGTACATCTTTGACCAGGGAGCTTCCAACTATCCTGGACCAGTAATCCATACGCAGACCGGTTACTCAAATCATCTCTGGAATACGGTAACATTATCCGACCCAATCGAATTTAGTGATGGCGAAGATTTCTGGATCAGCTTCTACTGTGGTAATGCCTACTACCCAGCCGGGGTCGATGACGGTTCTAATCCTTCATATCGTTCTTTCTATTCAATCGATGGCAATGAGTGGTATCCAATGGAAGAAAGCGGAATTCACTATAACTATAACCTGCGGGCAATTGTCGTCAATTTTGAACCAACTGCAGCTGAAGAGAAATCGTTGAGTTCTTTGCAAACGCATTCTCTCTCCGTAGTACCTAATCCGGCAAATCGAATGACAAAATTCACCATTAGTATTGATAGAAATGTCTCGGTTTCTTTAAGTATCTATGATACGCAAGGTAGATTGATCCGCACCTTAGTTTCTGAAAAGCTGATTGGACCTGGCTTTCATTGTTACACATGGATGGGAAATGACGCCAATAACCGGGCTGTCGCCGATGGTGTTTATTTCTATCAATTCAAAATCGGGGATGATATTGAAGTTGGAAAAGTCGTTATTATGAAATAGATCCGATAAATTTATCCGGCCCGGCCTCGTAGTTACATGATAAACCCCGCTCCTTCATAAGGAACGTGGGTAAATCACAGGCAGACCTGTCTAACCTCAAGCAGAGGCAACTACAATGATTGAAATAACCTAAACAAGGAATTACGATCCGCCTGGAGTGCGTCAGCTTGCTGACGCTCAACTACGCAATAGCGAGCTATTGCACTCCAATACAAAATCACCGTTTCGCCGTTTCTCCCATTCACCGTTTCATGAATCATTCCAGCATCTTTTATCTGTGTAATCTGCTTTTCATCTGCGCAATCTCCGCAGAGTCACGTGGACTCTACGAGAGTTCCGTTGCCGAGAATTCTCGCCACAGGCGGAATCTACGGACAAAGAGTCTCAAGTAATTTTTGAGACTCTTCTGACTGCGGTATTATCTTTAAGACCTTTTCCAGTACTTTCTTTGCATCCGCCACTCCTTTTGGCGTCCGCCTCTTTTTTTGGCGGATCTCATTATCATGTTCCAGACAACTCTTGGCAAAGTGCAACGCCTCGGTCTCTAGTTTATTCAAGATCACCCTTCGCCTATGCTCGGACCACGGGTCATACATTTTTCTAAATGGCTCCCCACGGAATAACGCAAATGCCCGCATGTATTCTCTTTTTGCATACATCCATTCACCAGTTTGGTCAAGGGCTTTTGCCTGGGTGAGCGTTTCTTCAAAATATTCGTAGTCTGTGGTAAGATGAAAACCCCAGATCAGAAAATCGCCGCGAATCCTTAAAAGATATTGCGGCAGACCGAGAGTTTTCTTAATACGCACAAGAAGATGAGACAGATTTCTTGCCGGTCTTCTACTTTGAGGCCAAAAGTTACGATATAAATCATCCAATAGTATTCTGCGGTCTTTATTGACTGATAGATGAATGAGAAAAGATCGATCTTTCGGACCCAATTTTAACCTCGATATCAGATTTTCTTTTTTTAAAACCCTAAGTCTACCAAGAAATCTAAGGTGATATACAAAAGGTTCGATCTGAAAGGCTGGCATCTTTAGAAAAGCTCTGGGTAATCCAGAGTTCTTACCTTTTTTCAAGAGTTGTACTACTGGTTCCGGATAAAACAAGACAAGACGTTCAAAGAGACCAAAAAGCTTCCGGGAACGGGCATATGTCAATGCCTTCTGATAATCTTTTGCTTTCAAACTTATTTTTGCCTGATAAGAAAGATAAGCCAAGCGAAGATTAGGCACAAGTAGGGCTTTTTTTGGTAAATTAGTATCCCCTAAAAGAATCTTTCGTAGAAGATATTCCTTTTCCAATCGGTATTTTTTAAGTAGTGTGTTATATTTTCTCAATAGAACTTCTGCTTTTTTCTTCTCATCCATCGCAGCATGACAACAAGCAAGGATAAAAGTGGCAAGATGGAGAAATCTTCTAATTTCCTCTTTTTTCGATTGTACCAATGCTTGTACTGCAAATGCAGACGCCTTTTGAAAATCGCCTTGATCAAGATAGGCAAATGCTCTAAAAAGAGATGCCCGTGAATGGTAATCCCATTCCTTTGGTCTCCCTTCTTTTAGAACTTTCAAGGCAGCACGGTAATCACCCGCGGTTGTAAGGAATCCGGCAAGGCTTGCAAGAAGATGCTTTCGATAATCTGGATTAGCCCCTTTAAGAGCCTTTGTTGCCCATGATATTGCTTCGCGGTAATACCCTAATACAGAATAGAGTCCGGTCAATTCGCCCATGAAAAAATATGGGTTAGGAAGGTTTCTGATGATTATCTTGCATTTCTTAACACATTTCAGTGCTTCCGGGATTCTAAGGAGACTTGCTAATGCATGCCCTTCAAATAGTAGAATAGCAAAACAAAGACCAGAATCTCTTAACCCCTTAGTTCTTTTTCTTAATATGCTTATTAACTCTAAAATCCCTTTTGGCTCACCCAACCACATCAAGGCATAACCTTGCCAAATACCAGCCCGGAGTGAAGAATAGTGCATCTTCTTTCTCTCTAATTCCTTTCTGAGTTTCTCAGCCTTTCTACGATAAACAGAAAGAGGGATCGCTCCAAACTCACTACTGAGTCTGTCAACCAGCCTTTTTGTCGACAGCAGTTGTTCTGGGATTTCCTTAATAATCTCAGGATAAGGAAAAACTGGACAGGAATTGATAATTTTCGCTGCCCCTATCAGGTTTTTCTCGCTAATCATTTTCTTTATTCTTTGTTTTATCCCTGGAGAAACAGAGGCAGTACTTTGATACTCTCTATATGAAGTGCATAATCGTTCTTTTACAAATCCAATCAACCCATACCTTTGCCAAATACCCC
>JAUWCU010000022.1 GCA_030609135.1 Candidatus Stahliibacteriota bacterium
TTCGTATTTATTATCATTACGAAGTATAAAACTTCCTTAAATAGATGTTACTACCATTTTTTCGTCCATTGAAGTTGTTTGTGATTCAGATAAATCAATTGTCGAAAATAAAACAACTTTTGCTTATATCGGAATTTCAGAATATTATACACTACCGTTGACTTCACGTATATTCAAAATATACTATAATCAATGTTTTTTCTAATCCCCATTGGCAGCGAAGAAGGCGTAAGACGACTGCCATATTTCACCATCGGACTAATTGCGTTAAATGCCATCATTTTCATAATCACAAGCAGTATATTAAGCGGTCAGGAGCAGGAGCTTTTCAGAATCCAGCAGGAATTACAGGATATTGAAATCAAGTACTACTTGGACATTTTGGAGCAAAACCCCAATGCTTTGCAGCAAATCACCCTTGATGAGCAGCACCAATTGTTTTTGGAGAATGACAATATACGCTGGGAAGCTAATGATTATGCCACCTGGCACAGACTCTATGATGAATATAAGGCAAAATTCAGCAGTGTTGTGTTCAATAAATTGGGCTTCACGCCCAAACATTTTGGTTTTTTCAAACTTTTCACCCATATGTTTGTTCACGCAAATTTTTTCCACCTTCTTTTCAATATGCTATTTCTATGGTTAGTCGGCTGCAATATCGAAGACACGTGGTCGTGGAAAGTATTTCTTGGTCTGTACTTAGTTTCTGGAGTTAGCGCGTGTCTGCTGCATACTGCGGTTTATTCTGCGAGCAATACGCCTTTGGTCGGTGCGTCCGGTGCAATTGCCGGTATTATGGGTGCATTTATGATACGGCACTACAAAACCAAGATCAGGTTTGCCTATTTCTTCTGGCTGATATTCGTACCGCCGATCTTTGGCTCCTTTGCTATCTATGCTGGCATTGCCCTGCCGATCTGGTTCCTAATGCAGATAGTGAGTGCCAGCTGGAGTGTTGAGGCTGGCACTGCGTATTATGCACATATCGGTGGGTTCATCTTCGGTGCTGTAATCGGCATGGGGATGAAATTTCTCGGTATTGAAAAGAAATACGTGGCGCCCATGGTTGAAGATAGCTTTGAGAAATTGAAAATGTCTTCACGGATGAAAGAAGTGTACAGGAAAATGGATATCAATGATACAGCAGGTGCCATGCCCTTACTTCTGGCTGTCTTGGATGAAGAACCCCATAATTTTGATGCGCCCTTAATCCTCGCGCGCATTTATTATAAAAAAGGTCATCACGATGATGCAATACTCATGTACAATAAGGTACTCGATATCGCACTGAGGTCAGTGGAGTCAGATGCCGTTCTCTCCGTGTATGAGGAGTTACGTGAAAAAGGCATTTTGCAGAAGATTACTGAGAAGAACCTGTATAATCTTGCTGCGGTTTTAGAGAACAGTGCAAAATACAAAGATGCAGTGGAGACCTTTGGTGTATATGTGAAACTCTTCCCTCACGGTCAAGTAAGGGCAAAGGCATTATACCGTGTTTACCTTCTCTTTAAGAATAAACTAAATAACCAAGCCATGGCGCAGAGAACCTATGATTTCTTAAAAAAAGAATATCCTGATTTTCCAACATTAGAATAACAATTACTAAGGAGAACATATAATAGTTTCAGTGGATTTCGTTAGCATGTTGCACTATTGTCACTCTAAATTTATTTCAGAGTCTCACTTTATCGAGATTCCGAAACAAGTTCGGAATGACAGGTTCCACAACATAATTGAAACTATTATATGTTCGGAGTAATAATTACTCAAGCGCATTGACTCCCAGGCGATAATGAATATATTTACCAATGCCAGATAAGAAATACAAACCTTCCCCCTATAATTATTGCGATTATCGTTGCGAACGCTGTGATGAAAAAGATAATTGTCGGGTCTATAAAGATAATGAAGAACGTGTGCTGCAGCACTATTTGAAAGGTGAGAACCCGGATGACCCTGAGGTATTTCTAAACGACCTGCACAATATTTTTGCCAAGACCAAAAGCATGATCAAAGATATGGCAAAGAAGCAGGGTATTGAAATTGATGTTTCGCCTGACGAACAAGTGCCTGAGGTTAACCCGGAAGAATACACTATTTATTGCATTGCACATGAGTATTTTAAGGAAGCAAGCAGTTTCATAAAAGAATTACAGACATCTGGTATACCTAATTCAATTGAGGAAGACGTCTCTGATCTTGTTTGGTACCACACACTCATTGCTGCCAAGTCAGGCAGATTAGTATCAGGTTTTATCGACGACTTCTTTGATGACGAAGTTCAGGAAGTAGAAGAAAAAGGGACTCTTAAGGTAATTAATAAAGGCATTGACCTGTCTAAAAAGGCCCTGCAAAACATGCTCAATGAGTTGCCTGATCATTTGCCACAAATCGCCGATTTGATGGCTTTGCTCAAAAGATTAGAAGATATCATAAAAACCGACATCCGCCAGAAAGTAGCAGAGTAATACTCCCGTCTATACTAATAAGTAGCAATTAGACACTCGGAACTAACAACAACAAAACTATGTACAGATTGTCCGCTCCCTTTGGGGAGAGGGAAAATTGTAGTGGCTCAATTTATTGAGCCATTGATAAAATTCAAACCATTTGAGGAATTAGATTTACACTTGTTATTGCTTGCCCCCGTTACTTTTCTCATCTACGAGTCACTCTTTTGCAGAACAGGTGAGGGGGTAACTGTTTCCCCTTGACATTCGTATTCCTCTTAGTATAATTTCACAGGAGATTGGATGAAACATATGAAGGTCTTTTACTGCATATTATTGCCTTTTACAATTGTCTTTGCGCTTGAACCGGCAAGAGCAAATCTTGAACCAGAACAGAAACTAAGGGGTGATGAAATAATAAATACAGAATATATACCTTACCTTCACGGCAGAAAAGAGCGATTACCTTATGATACAATCATTGGTACGACAGCCTATGATTATCAAGCAAGTGGAGGTTTTGGCCAGAGAATTATGCTCGACAAAAATGATCAAGCACACATTAACTGGATGAAGATGGATATTGCGCAAAGTGTGCGTTTCTGTGCCTGGAATGCACGATATTTTGATGGAACTTATTATGGTGAAACCCAGGCATCCAATTCGTGGAGTGGTTATGTGCAGCTTGATGTAACGCGAGATTCTAATCCTGATAACCAACGGACCGTTGTATGCTACCACTATAATCCTGGACAAGGTTATTATTCGTGGATTGATATAGACTTGGGTCAACTCTGGGGTTCATGGCCTAATAATCCGCGAAGTCCTGAGGTAGAAGATCATCTCTGGCCATATATCGCAGCAGTTAATAATGGTAATATAATTATGGCGACAGGTGATCACAATGCAAATATGTTACATCTTTATTTAACAACTGACGAAGGGAGTAACTGGACTAATATTGTTGATTCTGATTCATGTGCAGTATTATCTCAGTTTGTTCGAGCTTCGCTCAAGCCAGGTTCCAATAAGGTTGTTTTTATATGGACTAAATTTATCACCGATACTGTTGCTGCTGGACAACTAGATAATGATGTTTATTACATGCTTTCGAGTGACGGCGGTGTTACATGGGATGCACCAGTAAATATTACCAATTATCAGCTTGGTGATTCAGTTCGGGCATACTGTAATGTAAATGCAGTTTTTGACCGAGATGATAAACTGCATATTGCTTGGGCTGGACGAAAAGTCACTGATAACTACTATGAGGCTTCAAAGATCTTCCACTGGTGTGAGACTAATGATACCATCACGGTGATAAGTAGTCCGAGTTATTACTACAATGAACCTGGAGGATGGTGGATTACAGTGACTGGTGCTGGTGACCCTGGTGCCTGGCGTATGCCAGCAGACCAGCCTCAATTAGTAGTGGACACAATCTCTGGATATCTCTGTTGTTTATGGCAGGGCAATGATGATTATAATGATTATTCTGCTGCTGGTTATTTCAACGGAGAAATTTACATGGCGATATCAACGGATAATGGAATCACATGGTCCCAGTACGTTAATTTGACAAATACCCGCTCGCCTGGTGCCGGTGCTGGTGCATGTATGGATGAGGATTATCTAACAGTCTATCCTATTTGTTATCCTCCTGTTATGTTTTTTAGAGGTGTCTTAACCTATGTCGAGGATAAAGATGCTGGTGCTTGGCCACAGGTTGAGGGTATATTGACTGAGAACCCAGTGCACTGCTATTATTGTTTTTCGCCCGGAGGGATATCTGAGGATCACGTATCTGAAGCGCAAAACCCAGTGCTCAAGATTCATCCGAATCCTTTTTCAAAACAGACAAAAATCAAATTCCAAGTTCTTCCGCCTTCTGGGCGAGAATCCTCGCAGAGCGGGACAAACTCCAAGAACCAAGTCACAATGAATATTTATGATGCCACAGGGAAGTTGGTCAAAGATTTTTCACTGTCTACTGCTTACGGTTTACAGCTTACTATGATCCAATGGTCAGGTAAAGACCAATTGGATCGCTTTGTCCCCGCGGGTGTGTACTTTGTACGCTTGGAAAGTGAGGATTGCACTTTAATTAGAAAAGTGATAAAACTAAAATAGAATCATCATTGTATGTTCTCGACGCATTCCTTATGGAACTTGCTCGAACAGTAAGAACTTAATCTTCGAGCGAGTGATGCGAGTCGAGAAGTATTTCCCGCATTATCATTGTAATCCCCGTGATTTTGTGTATAATTGACCCGTGAAGATTGATATTGCAAAGAAAATATTAGATACAGTTCAAAGTACTGACCAGAAGTATAATATGTTCAAGGGTGTGAAAAGGGCAGTCATTGCATTTTCTTCTGGTCCGGATTCTGTTTGTCTCCTCGACACACTGTCTAATCTTTACCGTGATAAGATAGATTTTCACCTTGTTTATGTGAATCATGGGTTACGATCCCAGGAATATTTAAGCAAAGAAGAAGCACTAACAAAAAAATATGCCTCAAAATACAATGCCAAATAAAAAATAATACATCTGAAAGTTGGAAAAACAAAGCTTGGCATTGAAGGAACAGCACGTCAAATGCGCTATAAGGCGTTGCGCAGATACATGAGGATGATCAATGGACAAGCAATTGCGCTTGGCCATAACCTGGACGATGTTGTTGAGACGTTTTTCATGAACTTGATCCGGGGCAGTGGTGCGCGGGGTTTAAGGTCAATTCCGGCAAAACGCCAACCATTTGTCAGACCGCTAATAAGTTTAAAAAAAACGGAGATTATTAAATACCTAAGAGGTAAGAAGCTGGATTATTCTCAGGATGAGACAAATCGGCTTTTAGATTATCGCCGTAATCTGCTAAGACATAAGATTATACCAAAATTCCTCAAGATTAACCCAGAATTGCACCAGGTTATTGAGCGGGCAATCGATATCCTCAGGCAGGATGATGAATTTCTTGAAGAACAAGCTGGCACGGCATATACAAGGGTGGCGGAGCGGAAATTTAGCCATATTTCGCTTGACACAAAGAAGTTATTGAAGTATAATCCAGCTATTCAAAGCAGAGTAGTAATGAAAGCAATAAAAGACCTGCGTGGTGTTCTTGATGGTTTTGAAAGTAAACATATTGCGCAAATACTGAGTCTAAGGAGTAAAGAAAGCGGCAAGAAGATACCTTTGCCCAAGAAACTGTATGCGCAAAAGGAGTATAACAAGGTAATTGTCGGAGTTCCAAAGCCGCTAAGACAAGTTGAGATAGCTATCGATACAGAAAACGATTTTTTAGTTATCGGTAATCTTCTTATTAAGATACGAACTGAGACAGGATTTGACTTAAGGACATTGGAGCCAAATTGTGAGGTTTTTGACCTTGATGGGCTTGAGCCGCCACTGCTGATAAGAAGCAAAAGGGATGGAGATTTTATTGAAACAAAGATTGGTAGGAAAAAGGTTAAGAATGTTTTTCAAGAACTTAAAACACCTTTGCACCAGCGGAAAGAGATAATGATGTTGTGTGACAAGACAGGTATCCTTTGGGTAATTGGTATAGCGCGGTCTTCCCGTGCGTTTATTAGCAAGAATACAAAGAAGATACTGGTGGTAAATTTTGCACATTCTGATTAAAGAAGAAACTATTTTGCAAAAAGTGAAGGAGATTGGTCAGAAGATAAACGACGACTATCAAAATAAGAACCCGATAATCATTGGTGTTTTGAAAGGATCTTTTATGTTTTTGTCTGATTTACTAAAAGAAATTAACATACCAGTTGAGGTTGATTTTGTGTCGGTCTCAAGCTACGATGGAAAAAAGTCAAGCGGCGAAGTGAAGCTGGGGCAGGATATTTCGTCTGATATTACCGACCGCGATATAATAGTAGTCGAGGATATAGTTGACACCGGTTGCACTCTTAGATTCTTGCTCGACCGTTTTAGCGAATTGAAGCCGCGCAGCGTGGCAATATGTTCTTTGCTTAATAAACGGGATGCCCGTCAGGTCGATATCCATTTTACGTATCTTGGTTTTAATATCCCCCGTGTTTTTGTTGTTGGTTATGGTCTTGATCAATCTAATAAGTATCGTAACCTGAATTTCATTGGAGTAGTGAATGGTAAGTAAACAGTCGCCAAAAAAACGTGCTTTACGAACAGTTATAATATGGTCGGTCATTATCATTGCTGTTTATATTATTATCTTGCAGGTTATCAATCGTGGTGCCCAGGTAGTTGATATCCCATATTCGGTCTTCTTGCAGGAATTGAGAAGCAAGAATATTTATGAAGTAACTATAACCGAGCGGTCAATCAAAGGAAAATTCAGATCATCAATATCATTCGAAGACAAAGAGGATTTTTCCGAGTTTGCCACCCGGATACCTTTTGAAGACCCAAAACTAGCAGACGAATTAGTCCAGTACGGCGTTAAGGTTGTTGCTAAACAAAAGTCCAGTTGGGGAAGCATCTTAATAAGTATTGTTCCATGGCTACTCCTGATTGGTATCTGGATTTTCTTCATAAGACAGATGCAATCTGGTCAAAACCGTGCCCTGGGGTTTGGACGAAGCCGCGCCAAGATCATGCTGGAAAATAAACCTTCGGTTACTTTTAATGATGTTGCTGGTGTTGAAGAAGCCAAACAAGAATTGACCGAAGTAATAGAGTTTTTAAAAGAACCGAGGAAATTCACGCGCCTGGGGGGAAGAATTCCAAAGGGCGTGTTATTGCTCGGCCCACCAGGAACCGGGAAAACCCTGATGGCTAGGGCAGTTGCTGGTGAGGCAGGCGTGCCTTTTATATCAATTAGTGGTTCGAACTTTGTGGAGATGTTCGTCGGTGTTGGTGCTTCACGGGTCAGGGACCTCTTTGATCAGGCAAAGCGCAATTCGCCGTGTATCATATTTGTCGATGAAATCGATGCCGTGGGTCGGTTGCGCGGTGCTGGTTTGGGAGGCGGACATGACGAGCGTGAGCAGACCCTAAACCAATTACTCGTTGAAATGGATGGTTTTGAAGTAAACGAAGGCGTTATCCTCATGGCCGCGACTAATCGTCCTGACATACTTGATCCGGCTCTTTTAAGGCCGGGTAGGTTTGACCGGGTCGTCGTGCTTGATCGGCCTGACGTACGTGGCAGGTTGGGTATCCTCAGAGTCCACACGCGGAAAAAACCGCTGGCTGAAGATGTTGATAAAGAAGTGCTGGCACGTGGTACGCCAGGGTTCTCCGGCGCAGACTTGGCAAACATGGTCAATGAAGCTGCTCTACTTGCCGCACGACGTGATAAGAAAGTAATAACTATGCAGGAATTTGAAGATGCCAAAGACAAGATTTTGATGGGCGTGGAAAGAAAAAGCCTGCTTATTTCTGATGACGAGAAAAAATTAACTGCTTTTCATGAATGCGGTCATGTTCTCGTTGCCAAATCTTTGCCGGGCATGGACCCCATACATAAGGTTACCATAATACCAAGAGGTATGGCTTTGGGTTTGACCCAGGCATTGCCGATTGATGAACGTCGAACATATTCCAAGACATATTGTGAGAACCAACTTGCCTTTATGCTTGGCGGTAGGGCGGCAGAGAAAATCGTACTTGGTGACCTATCAACTGGTGCTGGTAATGATATTGAAAAGGCGACAAAGCTTGCGCGCAAAATGGTCTGTGAATGGGGTATGAGTGAGAAGTTGGGTCCTTTGACATATGGTGAGAAGCAAGAAGAGATATTCTTGGGGCGTGAGATAGGTATGCATCGAGATTACTCAGAAGATACAGCTCACGATATAGACGAAGAGGTTAAGAAATTTGTTGAAACTGCAGAACGTCGTGCAGTGGCTATTGTTAAGAAGAATATCAAGAAACTCAAGGTATTAGCTGAAGCACTGCTTGAAAAAGAGATTCTCAACAGTGATGAGATTGACAAGGTTTTAGGTATCCGTACTAACAAAAAAACAGTAACCAAGAAGAAGAGAAACAATGAAAAAAGAAAACAAAAAGGCAATTGAAAAAGCCGTAAGGATCATCCTTAAAGCAATTGGCGAAAATCCAAAAAGACATGGGCTAAAAGACACGCCACGCCGTATCGCGGATATGTACGAGGATATTTTTGCTGGTGTGAAGCAAGATCCTAAAAAGGAACTTAAGACATATCAGGCAAAAAACGAAGATGAGATGATAATCATCAAAGACATCCCTTTTTATTCAGTTTGCGAACACCACTTGCTGCCTTTTTTTGGCAAGGCACATATGGTTTATATCCCAAAGAAAAATAGGATTACTGGATTTTCCAGTTTAGTAAGAGTTATTGATATCATGGCTAAAAGACCGATTGTTCAGGAAAGACTGACCCATGAGATCGCTGATTTTTTGATGGAGAATCTCAAACCCATGGGGGTTTTGATTGTCATCGAAGCAGAACACCTCTGTCTTTCCATGATTGGTGTGAAGAAACCTGGTACACTTATTGTGACTTCAGCAATACGCGGGGCAATGCGCAGAGCAGCAACCCGTGCCGAAGCATTTTCTTTAATAAAAGGTAAGTGATATGACTTATAATGGTTTTACGACAGCAAACAAACACATCCTACGGGGTTTACTGTATGCGGCGCCACTTCTGTACAGTACCGACCATTTCTGCCTCTTTGGCAAATTTGCGTATTTCTAAAACGCCGTCACCCATGAGAGTAAAATAAACGTCTTTGTAATGGATTGAGGTAACATTTCCATCATAATCAACCATCTTGATCAAATCCTTGCCCTTCCATTTGTTAGGCGCCACTGGTTCGATATCACGCCATTTTATATCTTTCTCAGCAAAACCGAGTAGGTCAAGTATGCCAGCGGATTTGATCAGCTTGCCATGATACATGTTACCGACTCTCTCGACTTGAACAACTGACCCTTCAGCCTCATCGCCAAACCTTTCCCACTGTCCAACGATTGGACTTTCGCCGCAGCTGAGGATGAGCAGAATCATTGGTAATAGTACAAGAAGTTTCTTCATGTTTTCCTCCTCTTTAGAGACAACCAACTTCAGTTCAATTATACTGATAATAATGACTTCGTCAAGCAGAATAACAAACGGAATTATTGAGTCACTCAGGCTGTTGATTTAGTGGAGTAGGGGCTTTAGCCCCGTCAAAAGCAATGAAATTTCATCGGTTTTCACGAGCCCCGTTTAAATACTAATTTCAGTATACCATAAACATTCTGCTATGCCTTTATTTAACGGGGCGAGCATAAATGCTCTACTCCAGTGAAAAAAGACTTTTTCAACAGCCTGACTACGTCATTTGGTCATTGTCTGCTCTTCTGTGCTACGGGGTGAGGGATCCGGCGATTTCAATACCAATAATTTCCTCTCCCTTTTAGGAAGAAGGGAAGGGTGAGGGTGAAATTACATTATTTCTTGTGACAAAAATGTCACAACTTCGCAGCAAATTCTTGTTGACGGCACATGATTGCACTATATACTTGAAGCCATGTTATCAAAGATCATTTCATGTGCCACATTCGGCATTGAGGGATATCTTGTAGATGTTGAGGTGGATTTAGCAACCGGCTTGCCTGGTTTCACAACTGTTGGGCTGCCTGACAATGCTGTAAAAGAATCAAAGGATCGGGTATTTGCAGCGATCAAGAATGCAGGTTTCCGGTTTCCCGCGCGCAAGATCACGGTAAACCTTGCACCTGCTGACATAAAAAAAGAAGGTTCAAGTTTTGACTTACCGATTGCCGTAGGTATTTTGTCAGCATCAGAGACCATACGTGGCGCCCACTTGAGGCGGTATGCAGTCCTTGGTGAATTATCTTTAGACGGCACGCTGCGCCCAGTTAAAGGTGCAATTTCTATATCGCTTGCGGTCAAAGATAATAAACTCGACGGCTTGATCGTTCCGCGATCCAATGCACGTGAAGCAGCAATTGTCCAAGGCATTAGTGTATATGGGTTTGATAATCTCATTGAAGTGGTTGCGTTTCTGAACGGTGAATCAAATATACAACCTACGGTCATAGACTGCGAAAAAATCTTTGATGCGGCTTCACAGTACACATCAGACTTTGCCGAGGTCAAAGGTCAGCATCACGCAAAGCGCGCCCTGGAAATAGCTGCTGCAGGCGGTCATAATGTTCTGATGATTGGTCCTCCGGGTACGGGTAAGACCATGCTGGCGCGCAGGCTTGTGACCGTATTACCAAAGATGACCTTAGAAGAAGCGCTTGAGACGACCAAAATTCATTCAGTTGCCGGCGTTTTATCAACCGCAGATTCTTTGCTGGGTACCAGACCATTCCGTTCGCCGCATCATACGATCTCTGATGCGGGTATTATTGGCGGTGGTCACGTGCCCAAGCCTGGCGAAGTTTCTTTAGCGCATAATGGTGTGTTATTCCTCGATGAGCTCGCTGAGTTCCACAAAAATGTCCTTGAAGTACTGCGCCAACCATTAGAGGACGGTTCCGTAACGATCGGTAGGGCAAAGGTGACTTTAACCTACCCGGCTCGTTTCATGCTTGCTGCAGCCATGAACCCATGCCCTTGTGGTTACTTTACTGACCCATTTCATGAATGTCGGTGTACACCCCAACAAATTCAGCGCTACCACAACAGGATTTCTGGACCTTTGCTTGACCGGATCGACATTCACATTGAAGTACCGTCACTCAAGTACGATGAACTGAAATCAAGCCAGCCTGGAGAATCTTCAGAGGCGATAAGGGGACGTGTGAATAAGGCGCGGGAGGTTCAGCTCGTGCGTTTCAACAGCAGGAAAAAAATTTTCTGCAATGCGCATATGGGAACAAAAGACGTGCGTAAATTCTGTCTGATTGATGACCAGTCCCAGTCCTTGCTCAAAACCGCAATTCAAAAATTCGGGTTATCGGCGCGGGCATATGATAAAGTATTGAAGGTTGCCAGGACCATTGCTGATTTGGAAAACATCGAAGATATAAAAGTCCAGCACATCGCCGAGGCAATTCAATACCGCTCCCTCGACAAAAACGTCTGGTATCGGCTGTGAGCCTCTTCGATTACAGTGATATTATTAAAGACAGAGATTATAAGCCGCAGGCTGACCGAGAATGTCGAAATTTGCTGCCTGTGCCACCTGTCTGCGTGCAGGTACGCACAGACAGATGGTAGACAGGTAGGAGTAGAGCCTTTAGGCTCGTTAAATGTGATTAAATTTCGACATTCTCGGTCAGCCTGTCTTATAGCCATACTGGATTGCGTCATTCATTAGATGGAGATTAGAGAAAGTTAACCTATTTTAGCAAAAAATATTTATTTCTTAATTCGAAACTTTGCTTTTTGATAAACACAAAAATTATTTAATAATTTCTCTTTGTACCGGCTTAAAATTTTTTCAACAATTTTTACTTTCTCATCGCTTTTAGTATCTTCGAGCATTAATAGCAAAACCCCAGAATGTACCAGACCTGAGTTGTATATCAATTCTCCAAAATCTTTATCCATTGTCATCACCATCCGATCATCTGAGACCGCTATCTTTAATATTTCATCGTCGGCCATCCTTGGATCAATATTCCTCACCGATTTTATATCATAACCATTTTCCATAAGCCAATTTTCTACTTTTTTACCCACACCAACATCAATCAGAAATTTTAGACTTTTAATACTTACCCCTCAGCACTAACCTCTACAGGAAAAACTTGCTCCTCACTTACTAAGTTGGCGGCGTAAAGTAAAACGGCCTGAATGTCAGCCATTTCAAGCTCTGGATAATCCGTAAGCAATTCTTGAGCACTAATTCCACTGGCTAATGCTTTTAGTACCTGTTCAACCGTAATTCGCAAACCTCTAATAACTGGTTTACCAATCATAACCCTAGGATTAACTGTAATTCTCTCTAATAAATCATCGTTCGGCATTATATCCTCCTTACACTTTTATTCTATACATTCCTTTTGGGTTGTCAAGCAATCCCGCCTTTCAACAGGAAGGGGTTGGGAAGAAATGAAGAAATGGGGTCAAATCTCAACAGGCTGACCGAGAATTAGGAGTAGGGCGTTTACGCCCGCCCCGTTAAATAAACTTTTAGGAAAAGTATGAGCATCCCTATTACGCAATTTAACAGGGCCCGTGAAAATATGTCGAAATTTAATCACATTTAACGAGCCTAAAGGCTCTACTCCAAGAAATTTCGACATTCTCGGTCAGCCTGTTGAGATTTGACCCCAATTTCACCCTTACCTTGAGAGGTTAAACCATTTATCTATTTATTAACGTCTAATTTTTAAAGGGAATATTAAAGGAAACGGGTCTATCCTTAAAGGAAGAGATAAGGAGGCGATGAAATGAGGCATTGGGCACTAGCTTCTCTTACATATTGCAAACTGACAGAGATTCGCTATAATTGTGGACGATTATAACGAAAATGAATATACCAAGACACCTAACAACGATATTGAGGATGAAACAATGTTATATAGTCTTTTTGCTCTTATTAGTGAGCATTGCTTATACCAAGACCCCTGTAAGTGGCTATGTTCAAGTTCAGTACAAATATAACCTTCGCGAGGACGCTGTACCAAATAATGAATTTCAAATCAGAAGAGGACGCCTTAAATTCAGATATATGATCACAGATAAAATCCTAACAAGCATTGAGATAGATTGTGGTCGCGGCAGTTTAACAATCAAAGACATATATTTGGAGTACGAGATGAATCGTTTTCTAAATGTTGTCGTAGGCCAACACAAGATGCCCATCAGCCTTGAACAACTGCACTCTGCCCGCAGATTATTGGTAATCGATCGTGGTGAAGTAAATGATATTTTCAATGACCATGGATATCTGGGAAGAGATATAGGAATTTCGATTCAGGGCGAGATTTTAAAGAAAAATTCGCGTCTTAACTATGCACTTGGGGTATTTAATGGAAATGGGTATAGGGTATCTGGTGATAATGATAATACCAAACAATTTGTGCAAAGGATAGCTTTTGGGCCAGTTGGTAATGTATCAATCGGAATAAATTCTACACAGCGAGCAGATTCTATTACTCAAGATGCAATGATAGCATATGGAGGAGATATCTGCTATAAAAAAGGTGGAGTAACTGTTGAAGGTGAAGTACTATCAGGAGATACTGAATCAGGTACAACAATGCTAGGCTTTTATACGATCGGGGCATATCGCATAGGCTGTTTTGAACCAGCAGTCAAGCTCGAGAGACTATATCCAGATTCAGGTGACACGGATGACTATTTGAGCATATTTACGTATAATGTGGGATGGTATTTCCACAGGAATGTGCGTTTGCAAGCCAATTTGATAACAAATGTCCCTCAAGACCAAGAATCGTATTACTTATTTGTTATCCAGGCGCAGGCAAAATTCTGAACAGGAGGATATCATGAACAAAATCATGAACCCAATTGCAATAGGCATTCTGGCAATGTTTGGAGGATGCTTTGGAGCTGAGAGATCTTCAGTCAGTGACATACTTTTCATAAATGAATTTATGGCTGCGAATGACTCCACGATTATTGATGAAAACGGAGATTATGACGATTGGATTGAATTATACAACGCTGGAGAAACAGATATAGACCTTGGCGGGATGTACCTCACAGACGATTTCACTGATGTCACAAAATGGCAGATACCTGACACTTTTATTGCTCCTGGTCGTTTTTTATTGTTCTGGGCTGATAATGAAGTAACAGAGGGCCCTTTGCACACGAATTTTAAACTAAGCGCGGCTAATGGTGAAGGAATAGGGTTGTACGATACTGATGATCAGGAAAACGTGCTAATAGATGCAAAGAGTTTTGATCCACAGCCAAGAGATACATCGTATGGCCGTTATCCTGATGCAGAGAATAATTGGCAGTTTTTTTCAACACCGACTCCGGGCACGGCTAATGTTTCTGATGAATAATCAAGATAAAGGAATAAATCTATCGATGTCTTAAGTGCAAAAAAGGAAATAACGACGAGATTATCTACTCTGTTCAGTGTCATCATACTGATTGTATTTGCAAACAACTTATCAGGTCAGGGTTTTTACGATATAACTAATGTGAACACGATTGAAATATTCTTTGCTGAATCTGATTGGGATCATATACTCGATAGTCTATATGCTGAAGGTAATGAAGAAAGGCTTATTGGAACTGCCCTGATCAATGGTGTGCAATTCGACAGTATCGGAGTAAGATACAAAGGACAAAGCTCTTACCATCCTGACTATCCGAAAAACCCTCTGAATATAAAATTGGATCATATAATTGAAGACCAACTGCTCGACGGTTGTATCGGGACTTTGAAGCTGGCAAATGTATTTAAAGACCCAAGTTTTGTTCGAGAAGCTTTGAGTTACGAGATTGGCAGAAAATATATGGCTGCAGGACAAGCAAATTATGCAAATGTCTATATCAATAATGAGTTGATTGGTCTTTATACAAGTGTTCAGGATGTTGATAGATTCTTTATGATAGATCATTTTAAATGCGTAGACCAGCCCCGTTTCAAAGGTGTTTTAGGGCAATGTCCCCAGTATGTGGTTTGGGGCTATCTCGGGCAGGATTCAACAGACTACTTTGATAATTATGAACTTGAAGCAGATGATGGATGGAGCGATTTGATTGAGTTTCTTGATATATTCAATAATAATAATACTACTGTTGTAGAAGAGGTTTTTGCGATTGATAGCCATTTATGGATGTTAGCATTCGATATTCTACTGGTTAATCTTGATGCACCGATTAACATGGCTCAGAACTTCTACCTATTCAAAGATGCTTCAGGTCAATTCAATCCTATTATCTGGGATCTGAATGAGAATTTCGGTGCCTTCAGGATGTTAGTGGGTGGTCCACCACTGAGTTTAATACAGATGCAGCGGCTTGATCCATTTCTCAATATCTCAAACCCAGACTATCCTATCATCAACAAGATTCTTTCTAATCCAACTTATGAGAAGATGTATATCGCTCATATGAAAACCTTAATCGCAGAAAATTTCGCAAATGGCTGGTACTTAACAAGAGCACTGGAACTTCAGGATATCATAGATAATCACGTACAGGCAGATCCTAACAAATTCTATACGTACAATGATTTTCTAGGAAACATTAATAATTCTGTAGGCAGCGGACCTCTGACCATTGTGGGTATTACCGAACTAATGGATGCCAGAATCATCTATATAACCAATCATGAAGCATTCCAGGGAACCGCTCCTGTTGTGTCAGATATTTCTTACACACCAACAAAGGTGCATTCCAGTACAACAGCATGGTTCTTCGCAGAGGTAAGCAATGCTGATTTGGTTATGCTTGGTTACCGACAAAATATTGCTGAAAAATTTCAAAAAACTCAGATGTTTGACGATGGTTATCATAATGACGCTGCTGCTGGCGATGGTGTGTATGGTGTTTCAATACAGGTCGGTTCAGGTGATATCAATTATTACATATATGCAGAGAATGATGCTGCCGCAATCTTTTCGCCTGAGCGCGCGGCATATGAGTTTTACACGCTACCCGTGGAAGGAGGGATATATGTTGCATTGGAACAGAACTTCCCGAATCCTTTTGAGCATTCCACAACCTTCAAATATCACATACCTGTTAAGAGTGAAATCTCATTGAATGTGTACGATGTTACTGGGAGGGTTGTTAAGACGCTGGTAAACGAGGAAAAGGAAGTCGGGAGTTACAGTGTTAACTTTTCTGCAAACAATGATGCAGAGAATCTCGCAGCGGGTGTTTATTTTGCAAAACTAATATTATGTCCAACAAACAGTAGGCAAATGAATAATTATAAAGGGACAACGAAACTTGTTCTGATAAGATAGAAAGGAGGAGAAGATGAAAAAGAGAATTATGACCTATTTGATATGCTTTTCCTTGTGCTTTTTAGTAGCAGTTCAGGCGCAAGTATATGAAGATCATACGTTTTATAATGTCCTGAACAGCCCAACTGCCAGATTGATCGACATAAACGGAAGCCTGGTGAATTTCTGGCAATGTACGCAATTACCATCAGCCAGTATGCCATATTTGCTTCTTCCGGATAGTACAGTACTACGTGCGCAAAGAGTATTAAATCCACCAATGAACGGGGCAGGAGCTGGAGGACACATCCAATTATTCGATTGGGATGGTGCTGTACTCTGGGAATATATTTATTCAAGTACTAACCATCAGCAGCATCATGACATACAACCAATGCCAAACGGCAATGTCTTACTAATTGCCTGGGACCGCAAAACCAGGAACCAAGCCATTGCCATGGGGCGTGTAAATATCGTTGGTGAGATGTGGCCAACTGAAATCGTTGAACTAAATCCAAGCAATGACAGTATTGTCTGGGAGTGGCATTTATGGGATCACCTGATTCAGGACGTTGATCCTGGCAAACCAAATTATGGTGTGATTTCCGAACACCCGGAATTGTGTGATATCAACTTTGGCCCACTACCACCAGATAACGGTGACTGGCTGCATGCAAACTTTATAGATTACAACGAGGAGCTAGACCAGATCATTCTCAGTTCGCATAATTTCCATGAAATTTATGTGATTGATCACAGTACCACTACTGCGGAAGCAGCAGGACATACTGGAGGCAACAGTGGTATGGGTGGTGATCTTCTTTATCGTTGGGGCAATCCCCGGGCATATGACCGTGGAGGTTATGCTGATCAACATCTGTTTGTTGTTCATGGTGTGAACTGGATCGATCCCGGATTGCCAGGTGCAGATAATATATTATTGTTTAATAATGGTGACCGACCAGGCAGCAGCAATGATTATTCAAGCGTCGAAGAAATAATCCCTCCGCTCAATGGATATAATTATTACATACATTCTGATTCTGCATTCGGTCCTGGCGCACCAACATGGATTTATTCAAATCCTGGAGTATTCTATTCTAAGCATCTTTCCGGAGCATTTCGTTTGTCGAATGGAAATACGATTATTTGTGAAGGAACGAGCGGATATCTATTTGAAGTAACATCGTCCGGACAAGTCGTTTGGAACCACTATACTGGCGGAGAGACACAAAATGCAAAAAGATATGATCTGGATGCTTCGGGCATTGAAGATATTCCCTTGTATACGCCAGAAAAATGTGGTCTGGTGCGGGTTTCTCCGAATCCCTTTAAGGATGCCACAGGCATCAAATTCCAAATTCCAAGCACCAAATCCCAAACAAATTCCAAATCACAAATCACCCTTAAAATTTACGATGCCACTGGCAGATTGGTTAAAGATTTACTACCTACTACTTACTATCTACTACCTGCTACTTCTGTTGCGTGGGACGGAAGAGATGATTCTGGTCGCAAACTTCCTGCGGGTGTTTATTTTGTAAGCCTCTCTGCCGTAACCGAATCAGATGATTATAAAGACACCAGGGCTCTAATCTTCATGAGATAATAAGGAGGAAGATGATGAAAATAATATTTGCATTCACTATTGTAATCGCATTGCCCATGCTAAGCTTCGGCCAGATATGGGTTGCAAGATACAATGGACCAGGTAATGACTATGATAAGGCAGCGGGTATTGCAATTGACGGGTCGAGTAATATCTATGTAACGGGAACGAGTTGGGGCGCCGGCACCTATAATGATTATGCGACAATCAAATATGACTCATCGGGTGATTCAATATGGGTCGCAAGATACGATGGACCGGACAACATGTACGATGAGGCAAAAGCAATTGCAATTGATGACACTTATATCTACGTAACAGGTGGAAGTATGGATGCTAACCTTTATACTGATTATGTGACAATCAAATATGATTCATCGGGTGATTCACTGTGGGTGGCAAGATACAACAACCCAGCTGGTTTCGATGATCATGCATACGCAATTGGAGTTGATGCAAGCGGCAATGTCTATGTGACAGGGTATAGTACAAGTGTTGGCTGGGACTGTACGACAGTGAAGTACGATTCTTCGGGTGTTGAGCAATGGGTTCAGACATATACTACTAACGACCAAGATTATGCTATTGCAATAGCGATTGATGCAAGCGGTAATAGCTTTGTGGCAGGAAGTAGTGGAGATCCATACTTCGCCACATGGGATTATATCACAATTAAGTACGACTCCTCAGGTGTTGAGCAATGGGCGGAACGTTATAACGGGCCAGTTGATGGTCATGATGAGGCGAGGGCAATTGCACTTGATTCAAGTGGCAATGTTATTGTAGCAGGAGGTAGTGCAGGTTCAGGCTCTAATTCGGATTACACAACAATTAAGTATAATCCTTTGGGTGACTCTTTATGGGTAGTAAGATATAACGGGCTAAGCAACGGTGTAGATTGGGCAAATGCTATTGCAGTTGATGATATGGGAAATATCTACGTGACCGGTGGTAGTGCGGGCTCAGGTCTTGATTGGGATTATGCGACAATTAAGTACGACTCCTCGGGTGTTGAGCAATGGGTGGTACGTTATAACGGCCCAGTTGATGGTCATGATGAGGCGAAGGCAATTACGCTTGATGCAAGTGGCAATGTTTATGTGATAGGATACAGTGATGGTTCAGGCACGGGACCTGATTATGCGACAGTGAAGTACGATTCTTCGGGTGTTGAGCAATGGGTGGTACGTTATAACGGCCCAGGCAATAATAATGATTATGCTTACGCAATTGCAGTTGATGATGCTGGCTACTTTTATGTAACTGGAGAAAGTGAGGGTTCAGGCACAGGCTGTGACTTTGCGACGATCAAGTATTCGTGCTTAGGAGTGGAAGAGAAATGTTCAAAAATCAAAATGCAAACCGGGAAATCACTTCGAATATACCCAAATCCATTCAATCAATCTACTTATATCAGCCTTCAGGTACCAATCGATGGGAGAGTTTCACTAAGGATTTACGATGTTACTGGCAGACTTGTTAGAACACTACTAGATGAGAAAAACGTGGCTGGAGATTATAGTATCAGCTTCAATGCAAGAGGGATTAGAACTGGAATCTATTTTGCGAAGCTCGTGGTTAGTCCATTCACGGGTGCTCAGGTTGGTGAATACCAAGAGATAAAGAAGTTGATCTTGGCAAGATAAAGTTGAAAGATTGGAATGTGATATGAAAAGGCAGATTGATGTGATCCGGGATGAAAAGGCGTCGCGTGTTTATCTCGAGGAATTCTCAGAGGCGCGAAAAGCAAACCAGTATGCGAAAAGAGAATATAAATATCTGATTCCAATCGAACTGATTGATGATATCCGCAATGAAATGAAACCGTATGTTCATCTTGATAAATTCTCAGATTTACGGAAAGAGAAACAATACACGGTAAGAAGCATCTACTACGACACAACGAAGTTATGTTGCTATCGTGAAAAGGCAGAGGGGTTGAGAATAAAAAAGAAATTTCGGATACGTGGTTATAATTCGGAAAAAGAAAACAGTATTGTATTTTTGGAAATAAAAAGAAAATACGAGAATTTTGTTGCAAAAAACCGAGCTCCACTTAGATGGGCGCAGATGAAAACACTTTTCTCAGATCAACGATTTGGCACAAAAGAAATACCCTTTGAGCAAAACAGCGAAGAAGAAAAGAACGCTCGCCGATTCTTATGCAATTATTACCATAAAAAACTATTGCCGACTGTCTTGGTTAGCTATGAAAGAGAGGCTTTTTACAGCAAATTTGATTCTACTTTTCGCATCACATTCGATAAAAGTATCCGCAGTCTGCTCTACCCTTCGCTTGAATTTCTTTACGTAGACGAAGCGAAATACGTCATGCCCCGCCATTTCATACTTGAAGTGAAATTCTACAGAGGTTTCCCCTACTGGGTTAGATCGTTGATAACAAGGTACGAAATGCTAAGGTTGTCTCTTTCTAAATACACTATTTGTATAGACTCCCACAGAACTCTGGGGAAGTCCTGTCGGAGAGTGTCAGATATAATTCCGTTCTATGGTTCTCAAAATAATAGAGGAGGTATGAGACATGCTTGACCCACTTTTTCAGGATATAAATCTGCTTCCAACCACCGGGCCGAAGATTGTTATAAATGTAATAGTTGCATTAATCTGCGGTTATCTGATATCATGGTTATATCGCCGTACTTATCGAGGTCCAGGCTATACTATCTCGTTCGCTAATTCTCTTATATTGCTGTCGATGATTACCTCGATAATTATACTGGTGATCGGAAATAACTTAGCACGTGCTTTTGGTCTTGTCGGAGCGATGTCCTTAATACGCTTCAGACATCCAGTAAAAAGTACGCAGGACATAGTCTATCTTTTCTTTTCACTGTCCATCGGAATGGCAGCTGGAGTCGGATTCTATACAATCGCCATAGCTGGTACTCTCTTCATAGGACTGATCGTCTATCTTCTCTCGAAATCGAACCTCTCTCATCGTCATCGGGATGAGTACCTTCTTCAATTCAACTTCCGCCCCAGTGGAGACAATGATCCTCCTTATAAAACCATTCTTGATGAATATTGCGAAACACACACGGTTATTAATGTAAAGTCTATTGGCAAAGAAAATCTACTTGAACTATCCTATTATGTCAAACTGGTGGATAAAAATATGAGTCAAGATTTCGTAAAAGCAATGCACAAGGTTCCAGGAATTCAGTTTGTCAATCTGTTCTTTGATGAAGAACAATTCTAGATACAATCTAATATATGAGGAAACAAGTGTTCTGTGACATAAATTCTTGAAAACACCATGTTGTCATTGCCCGATTCCCTGATCAAGTCAGAGGACAAGCTTGATCCTCAGGTCAAGCCGGAGGACGCAATCCACAGGAAGAAATCTTCTGGATTCCCGCTGGAGTTTACCCCGTACTTGATACGGGGCGGGAATGACACCCAGAAGAAATTAATGTCACAGAGCACTAGTACCGTTCCTTTTCCAAATTCCCGCTGCGATAATGTATAATGTTTAGATTTGACCCCGTTCTTTCCCAAGACAGGAAGTCCGTTTATCAATGAGCTTCTGAGCAACTTTTTTGGTGAAGTTTATCTTCTTATCGTATTCACGAATTGGCAAAAGTCCAGCATCCGTAGTAATATCACCGCCATTAAAATCAATGGTAATTGTCTTTGCTTCTTGAAATGAGAGACAAATTTGAGTATAATTATTTGTCATGAAACCCTCCTGGTGTGTTTTTTTTATCATAATGGTAGTATACACATCAGGAGGTTTTTTTCAATAATTTTAGAAACAGAGTGTTAAATTTTACTGTGGTCTAAAAATGGTGCAAAATCAAACTGGGACTAAGTTTGCTGAAAATTAAACAAATTTAGTATGAATAATGCGGGTTAAACCTGGTCAGAAAATCACAGTCTTGACTTAAACCGATTTAATAGCTATAATTCAATAATCAAATGGGAAATAGATGGTGCTTTGACCATTGTTCGAATATAATCATGTATAGGGTTAAGAGATTGGAGTAATATGATGAATAAGGTAGGAAAAGAATTTCTTGATGATTTAACCGGACTCTATAATCGGCGCTATCTTCTTAAAAAGATACCAAAGCAGCTCGAAGAAACTCAACGTAATGAAACACCGCTATCGATAGTTATGATTGATTTGGATCATTTCAAGAATGTAAATGATACCTATGGCCATGCTTGTGGTGATGAAGTTCTTAGAGAGTTTGCAATATTTCTCAAGACTTTGTTAAGACAGAATGATACGGTATTCCGTTATGGTGGTGATGAGTTCATCTGTATCTTGCCTAATACTGATTACGAACAGGCGAGGAGGATTTCCTGGCGTTTCATTGAGCAATGCCGGG
Source organism: Candidatus Stahliibacteriota bacterium (assembly GCA_030609135.1). GTDB lineage: Bacteria > Hydrothermota > Tepidihabitantia > SM23-42 > SM23-42 > JAUVZL01. Next base: position 22,243 of record JAUWCU010000022.1, read on the forward strand.
TTAGAGATTTTTCCAAGATTAGATTGACCTTGAGTATCGGCATTGCTTCATCTCCCATGGGTGGAAAAGATTGGTCGGAGCTCTTTGATATTGCAGACAGGAATCTGTATACTGCAAAGAGGCATGGTAGGGATCGGATTGGTGTTTTTGACGAAGAGAAAAGGGGATTAACTATCCCGACTGAAGAGATTGTTGGCCGGGATGAAGAAACAAATAAAGTCAAGGGATTTATTGATCCGATATTCACTGGTGGTGGTGGTGCAGTATGTATCAGTGGTGAGATTGGTGTAGGCAAGACAAGATTAGTTCGGGAGATTGTAAGTGATCCTGATTTTCAAGATGTCCAGTTCTTACACAGCAATTTGTCAGCCACGACGAAATCGATTCCCTACTATCCTTTCAGGGAGATTATCCGCACTGTTATTAATAAACAAGGTACAGAGAGTATCAAAGCGATACCTCGGGCATATCAGATAGAACTCGTCAAAATAGTGCCTGAGTTATCCGACAAAGCTAAAGAGACAGATGAACATATCTATATGGTTGATAAGTTTCGTCTCTTTGAAAGCGTAAGGAAATTTTTAGCACTATTGGCTTCAAAGCAACCTTTATATGTAGTCTTAGATAACATTAATTGGGCGGACCAGAGCTCCTTGGATCTTCTGTACTATCTGGTCAGGACATTGAGGAAGAACCCGATTTTCTTCTTCTTGGTCTATCGTATTGAGGAAGCAGACGACAGTATTTTTCAGAATATGCTGCATTTGATGGTGCGGGAAAAGCTATACGAGGAGATAATTCTTGAGCCGTTAAGAACTTCTGATGTTGCGCGCATGCTTTCATTAATCATAGATGCAGCCCCTCCTTTTGAGCTTACTGACTACATATTCAATGAGAGTGGCGGTAATCCTTTTTTCATTGAGGAATTAATGAAATCATTAGAGATAAATGATGCTCTGGTTTGGGATAAAGGCAGGTGCGTGTTTAATAAAAACAAAAGAGTTGCTATCCCCAATTCCATTGAGGGTGTTGTTGAGAGAAAACTGACTATCTTGGGTGGCGAGGCATGTGGTTTGTTAAGGTATGCTGCAGTGATCGGCAGAGATTTTGATTTTGCCTTCTTGAAGGATGTAACAGGGATGAATGAAGGGCATCTTTTTGATTTAATGGATGATATATTAAGGATGAGGTTATTAAAAGAGAGTGGTGGAGAACAATACTGTTTTGCCGAGGAGATAATTAGGGAAGTGATTTACAATAGAATAGGCGGAATTAAATTGAAACATTATCACCAGGCTGTTGGTGAGAGATTATTGAGTTTTTATAAAGATCGTATTAAAGAAATAAGTGAGGAGTTAGCACATCATTTCTATTTAGGCAAAGATAGAAAAAGAGCTATCGAATATAGCATGATTGCTGCGGATCAAGCAAAAGATGCTTACGCAAATCGAGATGCGATAAGATTTTACACTTGGGCGATTGAGTGTTTGAAGGATAAAGCAATAGCAGATAAAGAACTGAAGGAGATTGAATGTCTGCGGAATAGAGCTGGGGTGTTAAATTTAATTGGAGAGAATGTGAAGGCAGTTGCGGATTTAGAGAGGGCTATAAGCAAGGCGAAAGAAGTAGGCAAAAAAAAGGAAGAAGCAGATTGCCTTACTAATCTTTGCAAATTCTATTTAGATATTGCTTGTTATAGAAAAATTTTAAAAAGGGCTGATATAGCATTAAGGATATATCAAGAACTAGATGATAAAAAAGGCGAGGCAAATAGTCTCAACGATTTTGGGATTGCTTATGACAATCTCAGTGAATATCAAAAGGCATTAAAGTTCTACAAACGTTCATTGAAAATAAGAGAAGAGATCGGTGATCCTAAAGGTAAGTCATCGAGTTATAATAATATTGGTGTACTTCACCATAATCTTGGTGAATATTCTAAGGCACTGGATTTTTACAAACGTTCATTGAAAATAGACGAGGAGAATGGATATCGCATAGGAGAAGGTATGACCCTCAATAATATCGGTGTTGCTTATAGTGATCTTGGTGAAAATTCTAGAGCATTGGAGTTTCATCAACATGCATTAGAAATAAGAGAAGAGATCGGTGACCGTAAAGGAGAAGCGGTGACTCTCATTAACATCGGCCTCATCTATGATAATCTGGGTGAATATTCCAGGGCATTGGAATATCATCAACGTTCATTAGAAATAGCCAGGGAGATTGGCGACCCCAAAACAGAGGCAACAATCCTCGACAATGTTGGCAATATTCACGAACACCTTGGTGAATATAACAAGGCACTGAAGTCTTACCATCGTTCATTAAGAATAAAAGAAGAAATTGGTGACCGAAAAGGGGAAGCGGAGATCCTTAAGAATATTAGTGATACATTAGTAGAAACAAAAGATTTTTCAACTGCAGAAGAGTACTGCCGAAAAGCTTACGCAATTGCCCAGCAGATTGAGTCAAAGTCGCTTCTGGCCAATGTCTTCCTCGGTATTACCTCACTCTATCTGGTAAACGATAACCTGACCGATGCCGAGAAGCTATTGAATCGAATTTTATCCCTTGCTGACGAACTCAACTCAAAAAGAATAAAGGCTGAAGCACTTTCTTTTCTTGGTCGTCTTCATACAAAAGAGAAAAAGTGGGATAGGGCGAAATCTTCTTTTGGAGAATCAATTTCAATCCTCAAGCAAATAAAAGCAAGGTTTGAACTTGCCCGGGTTTATTATTATCAGGGTTTGATGTTTCAAGGATCCGGCGATAGAGTCAATGCCAAGGAATGTCTCACCATGGCGATGAGAACATTCAAAAAACTTGGTGCAAAGGGGTGGATCAAAAAGATAGAAGGATTGGCCTATTGAATCTGGGATTTAGCTTAGCAGAGCAAAGCTTCATTTTGCTTGTTGACAAACAATCTATAATGTATATGATTGAACAGGAGGTTTAATGCGCTTTGTCGGACTCGTTTTTGTGATTTTGGTCATTGGTTTTATGATCGGTTTTATGGTACTCAATTCGCATATACTAATTGGGGACGGTGCTTGACATTTTGACAAATTCCTGTGAAATATCACTATGCGTAGGGCGAGAATTTCTTATCTAGAATCATATCATCACGTCATGAATAGAGGAATACGAGGTGAAAGGATTTTCCCTGATGATCGGGCAAGGATATATTTTCTTGATACCATGGAAGAAAAATTACAGAATTTAAAGATGAGGGCTTTTGCTTATTGTCTTATGGATAACCACTATCATCTGATACTCCAAAATTCTTCAGGAAGGTTATCAGAATTTATGAAGCAATTGAACGGTCAATATGGTATCTATTATCGGAAGAGGAAAGGTGGGAAGGGTTATGTATTTCAGAATCGTTTTAAGTCAACTTTAATTCAAGAAGATAAATATTTAAAGATGGCGATTTTGTATGTGTTTTTAAATCCCGTGCGTGGAGGTGTAGTGAAATTACCTTGGGAATACAGGTGGTCGAGCATCAGGGAATACTATACTGGCGAGAATTCTTTGTTTGTTGATAATAGATTTGTGGAAGAATTATTTGAGGAAAGAGACGATTTGGAGCGGCAATTAGTGGAATGGAGCGGTAGTGATTTGCCCATCAGACACACGAGGCATGGAGATATTCTGGGGGAAGATAGATTTATTAGGGAGGCTATAAAAAAATTTGACCGGAGGAAGAGCAAAGGTAGATCGCACAAGATGAGGCAAGATGACTACCAATTTAAGTCTGCTCTACAAGTAATAGGCGAGTTTGAGGATAAGCGAGGTGTGAAGATAGAGGGGATTAATTTAGATAGTCAGCAAGGCAAGGCATTGAGGGGTGAGTTATTAGTTATGCTAAAGGATGAGGCAGGATTAACGTATTCACAGGTCATAGAATATCCATTATTTCAGTCATTGAAGTATGCATCCCTGGGTCAGTTATACAAAAGGACAAAAGAGAAGATGAAAGAGAGAAGATGATTAAATATGTCAAAATGTCAAGCACCGTCCCCAGGGCTGTTTCGGGCTGTCTTCAGAATTTCAAAAATCAAATCATCGTACGACAGACCGATCGC
>JAUWCU010000097.1 GCA_030609135.1 Candidatus Stahliibacteriota bacterium
ACCATTAAATAGTTTAATCAAATACTGCTCAATGTATGTCGTCATTTTCCTGGATTCCCTGGTTCCCCTGATCAAGTCAGAGGACAGGCTTGCCAGGGAATGACAGAAGAAACTCTGTAGCAAGCTATGGAGAACTATCAAATTAAACTATTTAATGTTCTGAGTAATAAGTTTACTTTAAAGACTTAAACGTCTAACTCTTGACTTTTTTTTAATTATATCTATAATGTGAGAATGAGAGATGGGATTAATATCTTTGAGGAGGATTTTTGGGCAATCAATGATACGTTAAACCGTCTCTTGCAAGGCACCAATGCCCGGACCATCCTTCTCATTGACAAAGCTGGTCAGCTCATCACTTCTTGTGGTGATACGACAAGTCTTGATACCGCTTCATTCGCAACGCTTTCTGCTGCAGATTTTGCAGCAACCAGCCAGTTAGCTTCATTGATTGGTGAGAAGGAATTCTCCACGCTTTTTCACCAGGGTGAAAAAGAGAATCTCTATGTATGCCTTATTGCCGATCGGGTTATTCTTGCCGTGGTATTTGATCAACGAACCACGCTCGGCTTAATAAGAGTGAAGACCAAGAATACGGCAGCTGAACTTGAAAAGATCTTCAGTGAAATCTTCAGTAAGCTCGAGAAAGAAGGTGGACCCGCACAAGGTATAGATACTGATTTTACCAAAGCCGCTGAAGAAGAACTGGATAAGCTTTTCGGATTTTAGGATGCACAATTTGGATTTTGGAGCTTGGAATTTGGAATTTGAGATTTAATCTATTATGGCATTGATTAATTATGCATCAAGGGAAATAAATGCAAAAATAGTCTACTATGGTGCAGGACTTGGCGGTAAAACCACTAATATTAAATACATATATACGAAACTGAACCCTTCAGTTAAAGGGAAGTTAATTAGTCTTGCAACTGAGCTTGACCGAACACTTTTTTTCGATTTTTTACCTGTGGATCTTGGTACGATCCGTGGTTTTAAAACCAGGTTCCATCTTTACACTGTACCGGGTCAGGTATTTTACAATGCTTCGCGTAAGCTTATCCTTAGAGGGGTTGATGGAATAATATTTGTCGCGGATTCACAAATTGAACGTTTTGACGAAAACATTGAATCGTTTGATAATATGATGGATAATTTAAAAACTTATAACCTGTCATTGGAAAGAATTCCCTTGATTGTCCAATATAATAAGAGGGATTTACCTAATATAACATCAGTTGAGGAGTTGCAAAAGGTTTTGAACCCGGATAACAAATATCCATTTTTTGAAGCCGTTGCGACTCAAGGTATTGGCGTTTTTGAATCATTGAAAGAAGTATGTAGGTTTGTGCTCAAAGCACTGGCATAATGACTAACGGCAAAGAACGGATATATGTCGTCACAAAAATGCAATAGGTGTACAAAAATTATTAATCCAGGTGGTCTATTCTATCGCTTGACTATAAAAATCTTTGCCGATTTTGATGGTGTCATAAATATAAAAAGCGCAAAATTAAACTTGAAAGAGGAATTTGAGAAAGCCAAATCATATCCTGAGGATCTGATTGAAGAAGAAGTATATAAAGAATTTGATTTCGTACTGTGTCCACGATGTAAGGAGATATATTGTGCTAACCCTTTGCACCTGCCTTTGGGCGAAAAAAAAATCGGCGATAATGTTTAGGGATAACTACAGTGCAGCATCACTACGTTCGCAGCATCACTGCGTTCGCATTATCACTGCGTTCGCATTATTACCTTTAGTTAGCGATTACGTTCTGTCATGTTTTGGCGAGTGTAACGATCCTGCAATTTCTGCGAGTATAACGATCCTGCGAGCCCCGAAGGGGCGATACTGCATTTAATACCATGTCTTTTATTCATCTTCATAACCATACAGAATACTCTTTGCTCGACGGCGCCATGAGGATCGATCGGCTCACTGATCTTGCGGCAAAATACAAAATGCCAGCCCTGGCCATTACTGACCACGGTAATATGTTCGGTGCTGTCAAGTTTTACAAGAGCGCACTTCGCCGGGGCATTAAGCCGATCATCGGCATTGAAGCCTATATTGCGCCGAGGTCCAGAACGGATCGTTCAAAAAACATCCGGATACCAGAATCTTCTTTTCATTTAACGCTCTTGTGCAAAGATGAAACCGGCTATAAGAATCTGATAAAATTATCCTCATCAGCCTATCTTGAGGGGTTCTATTACAAACCAAGAATTGACAAGGATCTATTAGCCAGTCTTCATAAGGGACTTATCGGGATGTCTGGTTGCCTCAAAGGCGAGATACCATATAAGATCGGTATGGGTGATATTAAAGGCGCTAAAGCAGCGCTTCAGCAATACCAGGATATCTTTGGCAAAGGTAATTTCTATATCGAAATAATGAGATTGGGTTTGAAAAGAGAAGAGCGGGTACATAATGAATTGCTAAAACTCGCCAATGAATTTGATGCTCCCCTGGTTGCAACTAATGACTGTCACTATTTTTATCCAGATGACTATAAAGCGCATGATATACTACTGTGCATTGGTACGAAGAAAACTTTAGCTGATCGAGAGCGGCTCCGTTTTGAAACCCATCATGCTTATTTCCGTACACCAAAAGAAATGTCTAAACTCTTTGATGATTTGCCTGAAGCAATCACCAATACCCAACTCATTGCTGAAAAATGTAATCTAAGGATTGATACTTCGGGCAAAGATGTTAAACTGCCGATTTTTCCAAGACCCCAAAATTTCGAAACAGATTTTGACTATTTAAAATATCTAACTTTTAAAGGCATAAAGCATAGATTTGACCGGATAACCCAGGGGATCGAAGACCGCCTGAATTATGAATTGCGGATAATTAAGAAAACGGGTTTGTCAGGATACTTCCTTATTGTGCGTGAGATTATACAGTTTGCTCGGGAAAAAGGTATCCCGGTTGGGCCTGGTCGGGGTTCAGCAGTGGGCAGTCTAGCACTGTACTCACTTGGCATAGCTAATGTAGACCCTTTAAAATACAACCTGATTTTTGAAAGGTTTTTAAACCCTGACCGACTTAGCTTACCTGATATTGATTCTGATTTTGGTGATACAAGGAGAGATGAGGTTATTGACTTTATTAGAAAACGATATGGCGAAAAGAACGTAACCCAAGTCATTACCTTTGGTACTATGCAGGCACGAGCTGTGCTTAGAGATGTCGCCAGGGTTATGGGTATACCTTATGGTGAAATCGACCGCATTGCTAAACTCATCCCACTTCATAAAGGCATTGATGACGCGATAAATGAAGTCAAGGAACTCAAGACCATTATTGAATCTAAGGAAGACTACAAGGAGCTGATAAGTATCGCCAAGAAACTGGAAGGTCTTGCCCGGCATCCAGCTACGCATGCTGCTGGTGTTGTAATCACGCCTAAAGAGCTTGTTGAATATGTCCCATTGTATAAAAGTCCCGAAAAAAAGGAAGTTTCTACGCAGTATGCAAAGAATTCACTTGAAGATATCGGCATCCTTAAAATGGATATCCTTGGTCTAAGAACCCTTACTGTTATTGATAATACACTCAAGTTGATTGGTCGGCAGGTCAGTGATATTCCAATCTATGACAAGGATACGTATGGTCTGCTCAAGCAGGGCGAGACCGTTGGTGTATTTCAACTTGAGAGCCAGGGCATGCAGGAGATCCTCAAGTCTTTTAAGCCTGAGAACTTTGAGGACTTGATAGCTGTTATTGCTTTATATCGACCCGGCCCCATGGGCAATATCCAAAAAATGGTTGAGAATAAAGCAAATCCGAAAAGGATTTCATATCTTCATCCTTTATTAGAACCGATTCTAAAGGAAACCTACGGCATGATTGTATACCAGGAGCAGGTTATGCAGATTGCTTCTGTAGTTGCCGGTTTTACAATGGCTGAAGCTGATACGCTACGCCGAGCAATGGGTAAGAAAATCCCGGAACTCATGGATGAAACAAGAGAGAAATTCATTTCTGGCGCCCAGAAAAAGGGTCTTGCATCCAATATTGCTGAGACTATCTTTAATAAAGTTGCCCCGTTTGCCGGTTATGGTTTTAATAAATCCCATGCTGCTGCTTATGCGACATTGGCAAATCAAACAGCTTATCTTAAATGCCATTTCAAGCAAGAATTTATGACAGCATCACTTAATAGCGAAATAGGGGATACCAAGCGATTATGGATTCTTATTAGAGAATCGCGCAGAATGGGTATTAAAATATTAGACCCAGATATTAATAAGAGCGGCTATGAATTTAAAAAGGAAGGCGATAAGATCAGTTATGGCCTTGGTGCCCTGAAAAATATTGGTAAACCATTAGTCGAATCAATAATTAAAGAGCGAGAAAGAGGTCTATTTAAGTCATTTTTCGATTTCCAGGCTCGGACCAAGGGTCTCAACCGGAAATCTTTGGAATCGTTAATAAAATCAGGTACTTTTCAAACGTTGAACGAGGATATGGATAAGTTGCTTAAATTCCTGAAACCTGGCGACGGGGTTAATGGTACGCAAGCCGGTCTATTTGATGATTGCAATGGAGAACCGAGTAATTTTAAGGAGGGACAGCCTGATAAAACAGAGGACAATATGTCTTTCCAAAAAGAGGCTTTTGGTTTTTATTTCTCAAAACACCCCTTAGAGAATTTTAAAGAAGAATTTACTGTGCTCGGTCTAACGTCTATAAGCAACCTCACTAGTGCAAGAAACGGGAATTATATTACTATCGGTGGTTTACTCAATTCGAAAAAGGTTAAGAAAGACAAAAAGGGTCGAAATTACGCGATTATCAATCTTGAAGACTTTGATGGTTCTATTGATGTTTTTGTCTTTTCAGATAGCTTTGACAGATATTCGCAGTTCTTAGAAGTTGACACACCCTTGATAATCAAAGGCAGGATTTCTGGAGATGATGATAGAAGAAGTATCAGGGCATCTGATATCCTGTTATTGAAAAATGCAAGGGATTACTATAAGAAGATCTTTATCAATTTCAATACTTCTGATCTTCCTAATGAGGATTTAAAGCAGTTACATGAAATAATCAGCAATAATGAGGGTAAATGTGAGGTTTGGTTTAAACTAAATGGTACTAAGGATTGTCGAAAATTCAGGTCGCGTACTATGAAAATCAATCCAAATCCAGATGTTCTTAATAAGATAAAGGGTATTGTTGGTGATATGGGAGTACGGATCTACGGCAGGATATGAGAAATACAAGAAGGCAGGAAAAGGCATTAAAAGGCGAAATAAGGCTATTAACGGCAATCCATAAGAAACCATTAATACCCATATCAAGCCATGTTTACGTCCTGTTTGAGCCTTCTATAAATATGGAGGTCCAATGGCAATAATCTTTTTATTGTTAAGTTTATATTATATTGATCAGCCTTTTTTAGATGTTTCTGATCATGGAGAATTCAGTCTTCAACTGCGTTTTGGTCCGGGCGGTGAGATATTGGGGTTTTTTGATGTTGGAGTGTTGGACAGATTTGGGTTTGGTGTAAGCTATGGAGCCTCAAACCTGATCGGTGCCGGAGACCCTGATTTCTATGAAATCCCCGGTGTCCAGATAAGGGTTGTTGTTATTGAACAAGGGTTTGCTGCACCTGAGGTCATATTTGGTTTTGATAATCAAGGATATGGCCCATACAGTGAACCAAGGTACTATACTATGTCTAAAGGGGTGTATTGTCAGATAGGAAAGACGCTTGCAATAAGCAATGTCGAGTTTGTGCCGAGTTTAGGCTGCAATTATTGCTTTGAAGGTGATAATAGGTTTGATATGTTTGCGGGACTCCAAATTCAGTTTGGGTCTAGCTCTGCTCTGCTTTTTGATTATTCACCGAATTTTAATGATGCTTTAGACCAAAATAAAGGTAATATGAATGTCGGTCTGAAATTCATATTCTATGATGAGCTATTCTTTGAATTCGCCTTGCGTGATCTCTTTGATAATGGTTTTTCTGGAGCAGATCAGCAATTTAATAGGATGATTAGGCTTGGCTATAAGCAGATGTTCTGACAATGTTTCACGTGAAACATACCAAGGTTTTCCATACAAATACACAATTATTAGTCCAAACCTTAGTTTTTTCAGATAGCATTGACAGAACTTCATTCAGGCTGTTGATTTAGTGGAGTAGGGGCTTTAGCCCCGTCAAAAGCAATGAAATTTCATCATTTTTCACGAGCATAAATGCCTGCCTGTGCGTTCGCACGCAGACAGGCTCTACTCCAGTGAAAAATGACTTTTTCGACAGCCTGATTAATTTGAGGAGGTTATTATGGTGAAAGAACTTACAGATACGGATTTTCATCAGGAAGTTGATAAGTCGGATGTTCCTTATTTGGTTGATTTTTGGGCGATATGGTGTGGTCCTTGTTCAATAGTTTCTCCAATCATGGAGGAAATCTCACAGGAATATGACGGGAAACTCAAGGTTGGTAAGGTTAATGTTGATAACGAAATAAAGACGGCAAATGAGTATGGGATTCAGAATATCCCAACAATAATGATATTTAATCAAGGTAAAGAAGCAGAACGCATTATCGGTGCTGTTCCCAAAGATCATATTGTAAAGAAATTAAAAAAATATCTTGAGTAAATAACCGGAGGTATAGTGGTTAAGAATCTATTAATAGCAGTATTTATTAGTTTATTGATCTTTTCTACTTGTTCGCCAAAAGATCAAACACAAACTCAAACAGATAATAATGATTTTACCCTTACATCACTCGATGGTGAGGACATAACTATGTCAAAACTAAAAGGACATGTTGTGCTCATTGATTTTTGGGCGACTTGGTGTCCGCCTTGTCTTAAAAGCATCCCAGTATTTATTGATCTTTACAATAAATACCATGAAAGAGGATTTATTATACTTGGTATAAGCCGTGAAGACAAATCAATCCTTGAGAACTACCGTAATGAAATAGGTATCCCTTATCCAATTCTTATCGATGATAAAAGTATTAGTCAAAAATACCATGTCCAGGCTATCCCCACGATCATAATTATTGATAAAACCGGCAAAGTGTGTAAGACTCAGGTTGGGTTTGCTCCTGAATTAGAAGCCAGGTTTGACGCACTTATTGACTCACTTCTAAACGAATAGAACCTTTTTATTGTAAAAGAGCACAAAACTGCTTTCTGGAGGTTTAATTGATAAAACTCACCCTGAATAAAGGATTACAATTCATTGCCGAGGATGAATACAACCATAAAATGGTTATCGATACTACACAAAATCTTGGGGGTTTTGATCAGGGGTTTCGACCTATGGATTTACTTCTTGTTGCCCAGGCCGCATGTATGGGTATGGATATTGTCTATATTCTCAAGAAAAAAGGTGGAAAAATCGACAAGTTTGAGATAACAGTACAAGGACAAAGAGCACAAAAGCATCCAAAAAGATACGAAAAGATAACCGTAAAATTCATGTGTGAAGGAAACTATGAACGCCAAGATATTGTGCGTTCATTTGAACTATCCCGAGACAAATACTGCGGAGTATCTGCGACATTAAAGGACTGCCCTGAATTCGAGTTTATAATTTAACTGATTTATTTTAACTTGATAACCTTTATTAATACAAATTCAGTATTTCTGTTTAGCATACAGAAATAGGTTCCAGCTGGCAAGTCTTCGCCAGAGTCATCAGTGCCATTCCAAGAGACAGCAGAAGCAGGAAGCAAGAGATCAGCCCGCCCCGCTTCGCGGAGCGAGGCCGGGGAAGTAAGATTAAAAGATTTGACCATTCGGCCTGAAACATCGTAGATACGCAATGCTGGGCATTGTAAGTCATTGGTCACTGATAATTGGTCATTAATGACTAATGACGAATAACTAATGACTGTAGATTTACTAAATGGATTTGGCCAAATGCTCAGTTGCAATTGAGGGTTAATGCCTTTTGCCTCAGTTTTTGCAACCGGATAGCCAAAGTCGGCAAAACAGATATCATATGGCGGGTTTTCACCCTGGGTCCAGATAACAAAAGAACCGCAACAACTTGGGTATCTTGTTGGTTCCTGGATATTGAATTCTGATCGGATCGTGCCGCTCGACCAACCAGTCATGAAATAATACAAGTGATAATTGATGTCTTCAAAACCACTTGAATCTTCATGCCAAAAAAGATAGCTCCATATTGAACCGACCGTTGATACGACAGGATAATATGAGAGACCAGATGTCGCATATCCGCCACCTGGGTTGCCACCATAAAAGAATACCTCAAGATTACCTGAGATGCTATCTTCCCAACATGCAGACATGGAATCTTCACCATGGCAAAAGTCAAGTGATGAATGACGCCTTGGTCGATAACTCGCCCAAACTTGAGTCTGTGACCAGGTACTGTCTTCTAAATATCTGGAGTGTATCTGATATGGTGAATAAGAGCCCGGGTCATTGCAATCCCAGAGTGCATAGACCCGATGATTCGGTTGAAAAATACTGATTGAAGGAAAAGAGTATGTGGCTTCGGCTGTACCAACATCACTTATTCTGAACGTATCGCCGAGCGCACCAGCTTGGCAAGTCCTGTAATAAATTTGATTGTAACCGGCAATATCTTCGATCCATACGATGTGGGCATTCACAGCTGTGTCCACGACAATATCAGGCAAAATTGAATTAGTCGGAGATTCGCTGATATTAATGGGCGGAGAATAATCATCAAGACAGTCATAATAGATTTCATAATTGCCTGCTACTGTATCAAGAGACTGCCAGACAATATGCCGGAATCCATATAAATCCACATCAATACCAGGATAATTGCCAATGTCTATAAAAGCCGGTATTGTCCACGTCATACCATGATCAGTTGTAAAGGTATAAAGAATACTATCTAAAGAATGATAGACCACATGTATTGAATCACCCGGCTCTGCGAAATCAGGCGACGCGATCTTATGACTATTACTAAAAGCCGTCGCGTCAAATGAATGTGAAGAACTCACATAGGTATAATGGTGTTGACAAAACCCCAGGATCCAGGAAAGAAATATGCCAAGAACCAACCTTTGTTCAAACTTCATATTTCACCTCCAGTAAATTATACTGTTTCTTAGATTTTTGTCAAGGTAACACATCAGAAACTTGGACACATTGTTTAATAGACATTTTAGGAAACCCTCACCCATTCCTCTCCCTTAAAAAGGGAGAGGGTGTATTATAACTCCGAACATATAATAGTTTCAATTATGTTGTGGAACCTGTCATTCCGAACTTGTTTCGGAATCTCGATAAAGTGAGATTCTGAAATAAACCTGTCCTGGTCCTGAATTAAGTTCAGGACAGGTCAGGATTCAGAGTGACAATAGTGTAATATGCTAACGAAATCCACTGAAACTATTATATGTTCTCCTTAGTAATTGGTCACTTTCTTCTCCGCGCTGTAGTTGTCCAATTCATTGGACTGCCTGATAAATCCCGCAATTCTATTTATAAAATCTTAATACGAAGTGGGATAAATCACCTGTCTGCCTCAGGCTGAGGCGACTACAATTGGAAACGTGATTTTGTAGTTGTTTGATTTATCAAACATAGCCCGATAAATCGGGCGACTACAAAAGGGAGAGGATTTACCCTGTGTAATAAAAGAATGATTTTATGCAAAAAGAAATAGAAATAACCGATCTACCTTAAATATTGTGAAACGATATTCATAAATTATATTACACGGGGCAGGCCCTGTGTAATAAAAGAATGATTTTATGCAAAAAGAAATAGAAATAACCGAGCTACCTTAAATATTGTGAAACGATATTCATAAATTATATTACACGGGGTAAAGATGAGGAGTTCATTTAAGATATTCCAAAATCAAGAAATAGATGTGTCCAAGTTTCTGAACA
>JAUWCU010000013.1 GCA_030609135.1 Candidatus Stahliibacteriota bacterium
GAGACATGATCTTGGTGTGCTCTGGTTTGATGTGGGTAATTTTATGCGGCCCTGGCAAGATGGTGAAGAAGTAATTTTGATTATCGAGGCATTGCACGAAGATGGTGTTTTTTATCAGGTTTTCAAATTCAAACTCGATCAAGGAATCGATATTCAGGAGCTTGGTAAATTAGAGCTTGAGCCGATGCCGGTGCCTGAACATGACAATATTCTCTCTAAGGTACATTGGCCTGAGAGCAAGAATGCCCAGGTAATTGGTTACAGTGTGTATCAAGGTGATATACGGACAAACAGTGAAGTGATACAAGCCAAAGAGTACTCAGGCGGTGAGGACATTACCTTGCGTCTGGTGATTAAAGGTGGTTATGAGACCGTGTATGCAAGCAGGGAAGAACAGGTACAAAAAGGTTCGATTGATAAACATATTCCTTTAGCCTTTTCCTTTGGGGTGTATCCGAGTCCGTTTACCAGAAGAACCCAGATAAATTATGCATTGCCGGTGCCGGGTGCGGTTGAGGTTATGGTTTATGATGTAACCGGGAAACGAGTTAAGACCCTGGTTTCCAAAAAGCTTGAGCCGGGTTATTACAAGATCGCCTGGTGCGGTGATGATGAGATCGGTCGGACTGTTGCTGCGGGGGTTTACTTTATCCTGCTGAATACTGAAGATTTTGAATCCCAGCGCAAGGTAGTTTTTGTCCATTAAAAAATGGTCAGGGGTAGAGGTGTCAAACTCTCTGCCCCTGAATGGTAAGGAGACAAGATGAATATGAAAACAACATGCGAATTCAGTGGCACAAAGGATTGTTATGGTGCGTGTTGATCAAATGTGGTTATCTGGGGTCTATTTTGTGAGAGTTTATCAGAACGCAGAAACAGTGCTTAGGAAATTGATTGTTTTTAGATAAAACATGAGTTGGAGATATGGAGGTATAAGATGTTAAGAAAAAAAATTTCGTATGTGCCAGTCTTTGTTATAAGTCTTTCCTTGCTGATAGCATTTATTGTACCACAAGGTCTATTTGCGCAGCCATCTGTTCAGTGGAAGAAGCCTTACGGCGGTTCTACGGACCATGGATCACACGCTACCCAGCAAATGTTTGATGGTGAAAATCTGCTTGATACCCTAATATACCATGGACTCTCGTGTAATACTTTGACCCAGCCACTTTACTTCGGGTAC
Source organism: Candidatus Stahliibacteriota bacterium (assembly GCA_030609135.1). Lineage (GTDB taxonomy): Bacteria > Hydrothermota > Tepidihabitantia > SM23-42 > SM23-42 > JAUVZL01. The sequence continues at coordinate 1,184 of JAUWCU010000013.1, forward strand.
AAGTTCACACCTTGTTATCCCTGTACTCTACTGGCTGGCTGGGTTTTTCTATGGGGGAATAACCACCCCTGTACCCTCCTAGTCTATGACTGGCCACCCGGACCCGCAACTCTTATGCAAAAAGTACCATTTACTACTAGTTCTCAGTGGAATTGGGTTGACTTATCAACACCTTACTTTGATTCAGACACCTTCTTTGTTGCTTTTTATTTTGATGGTAGTACTTATTTGAATCATGATTTTGGCCCTCCCAATGGTCGTGGTTATTCCTCGAGCAATGGCATAACATGGTCTCCAACCGGGCTTGGTAACAATGCACTAATTCGTGCTATTATTCGTTACGAAACACCCAGTAAGGATGCAGCAGTGAAAAGTGTTGACTATCCTGGACACCTTTTTACGCCGGACTCTGTTGTTACCCCGGTTGCTACAGTCAAAAATACAGGACAGGATACTATTAGTTTTGATGTTCTATGCACGGTAGATACTTCGGGTGTTCAGGTTTATTCAAGCACGAAATCTGTTGCAGACCTTGCACCTGACAGTACTTATCATGTTACCTTTGATAACTGGTTACCTACCGGCTCTGGTTATCCGTGTTTGCTTAAGGTTGTAACACAGCATGCATTAGATAGTTTATCTGCCAATGATACACTTGAACTAAACACCACTCCTTATACGCCACTCACAACCATCCCTTCGGGCTGGGCTTTATCACCACCAACTATTGACGGCACGATTGATCCCAGTGAATGGCAAAATGCCTTTTGTGTCGATGTCTCGGATTTGGCTGGTTGTTATGCAGGCCCAGAACCAGCCCGCACAATTTATCTTTATGTAATGAATGATTCTTCTGCCCTTTATCTGGCGGTTGACTATCCTACCATTTTTCACGAAGAATCCAACTCAAGATTCATGTTCTACTTTGATGATGATAATGATGGTGTCTGGGCTTCGGATTCCAGCGAGGGGTATTATAAGTTAGCTAATAATCATGTTTATTGGGACATTTTTTATGCCTTGCCTACATCGTGGTGGGTAAATGTTTCTTCTGAGCTAATTGATGCAGAAGTTAATGTAACATATCACCTGACCTATGAAGTTTCTATTCCATTTCATGAAACAACCCAGTGGTTACTCAATACGGCTCCGGGAGATACAATAGGATTTCATTGCTTTATGCATTCGCAAGACGCTCGCTCTAACTATCGGTGGCCAATGTGGTGGCCTACCTTAATGGACAGTTCGTATCAGGAAGAACCTTATTATTATGGTGACATTGTCCTCGCTCCTGAAAGTATACCTGGTATCGAATCATTCCCTTCAGTAATAGATATAAGACGTGATGCTTTAATGCTTACCTGTACACCTAATCCTTTCACAGGTAACACATTGATAAAGTATCATCTGCCGGAGACTATTCCTGTTAACCTGAGTGTCTACGATATAACAGGCAGATTGATAACAACTATTTTACATAAGAAGCAGAAACATGGATGCCATAAAATTGTCTGGGATGGAACTAATGAATTGGGAAAAGAGGTGTCAAGTGGAGTTTATCTGTTAACACTTGATGCAGGTGAATATAAAGAGATAAGGAAATTGCTTTTAATAAGGTAGTAGAACTTGAAATAATAACAGGGGGAGTGACGGATTCGAATCACTCCCCCTGTTTCTCGAAGGCGAGATGTGTTTGATGCAATACAGGACAGTGATATATCGGGATTTCACACCCTTGTAAACTACATAATTATATCGATATTATATCGATGATCCGAGGTCTATCAACGGATAACAGTTGATGCGCCAACACATCGTTAATGCATATTGACAAATAATCACTATTTCTGTATGATAAGTCATGTTCACAAATGAGGTTTAAAAATGAATCTATATAAAGGGTTTGCAGATTTGTACACAAAAGGTCCTTATCATTTCAGTGAGCGGCTTGTTGAATATCTGCCAAAGGTGTTCGGTCGTTTTCACATTCGACCTAAAAAGCTTTTAGACCTCTGCTGTGGTGATGGTCGGTTTGCCGTGGCAATGGCAAAAAAAGGAATAGAAGTTACTGGACTTGATAGTTCAAGACATATGTTAAAGTATGCCAAGATGAGGGCAAAAAAAGCAGGGGTCAAAATCGATTTTATTCATCAAAAAATGCAAAATCTATCTTTCAACAAAAAATTCGATCTGGTTACCTGCTGGTTTGATAGCTTAAACTATTTGCTTACAAAAAAAGAATTGATCAAGACTTTTAGAAATGTCAGCAAAGTTTTAAATAAGAATGGTTTATTCATATTTGATATGAATACGATCTATGGGCTTTCTGTGAATTGGCAAGATAATTCTCCTTGTGTTATACAAGATACTGATAAGTTATTTGAGGTTCACATCTGTCCGCCTATTTTTAAAAGGAACATCGCCACGTTACGAATTATTGGTTTTATTAAACAAGGTCGCCATTGGTGTAAAGTAGTGGAGGTGCACAAGGAAAGAGGTTATCGATTGAGCGAGATCAGAAAGTCCTTTAAGAAAGCACATTTCAAAGAATTGGGTTGTTGGGAGAGTTTGAAAAAAATGACTAAACCAAAACGCGACAGCGGCAAAGTTTTTTTTATGTTGCGAAAGATATGATCACGAGTGCATTGTACAAATGTATATGCATACATATCGATATGGGAATTTAGAACAAGGAGGAGTGTTTATGAGCAGAGGAATTAGTATAAAAAATATGGAGGGATGTAAATGAACAGAATACTACAGAAGAGACCAATGAAGGAGATTCTCTATCGAGAATCTCGTGTCGCACGGGCGTTGGGTGAACCAGCCAAATTTGCGATTATCAGTTTATTGCTAAAACAAGGGACCTTGACCTTATCTGAAATAGCCAAGCTTATTCATCGTTCAAAAACAACAACATGCTACCATTTATCAAAGCTAAAAAGTTTAGAAATTGTACGGTACGAAACAAAAGAAGAGGGTGTCAATTACTGGATAAAATATGAAAACGAGCTGCGAGATATTATGAAATCACTTACCGAATTCGTCAACCGGTCACTAAAAGGCATCCATAGTGAAACTTAATGCCATTCGAACATTCTAACATGTTAGAATGCTAAAATGTTAACATATTGCCATGTTGATAAGTAAATTGGTGGTGAGCGGTGTCCTATAGGAGAAAGTACTTTATGAAAAAGCAGGCGATGAGAAAGTAATCTGTAAGGAGGTGATTATGAAAGAAGCGGTGTTTGATAGGATAGCGAGGTTTTATGATTACGAACAGGAGGGTTTTGCTAAAGATATCCCGTTTTACGTAGAATATGCGAAGAACTGCGGGGGAGAGGTGTTGGAACTCGCGTGCGGTACGGGTCGGGTTTTAATACCGATTGCACGAGAGGGTGTGAATATCACAGGTCTGGATATATCTAAGGAGATGTTGGATATTGCCCGAAAAAAGATTGAGAAATTAGATAAAAACACTAAAGGGGACATTGAGATTATCCAGGGCGACATGAGAAAGCTTGAGCTAAAAAGAAGGTTTTCAATGATATATATTGCTTTCCGTTCGTTCCAGTGTTTGCTGACAAAAAATGACCAGGGGGCATGTCTTGAATGTGTAAATAGACATCTTGAGGATAATGGCATTTTTATTCTTGATCTTTTTGCACCGAGACATGATATCCTTGCTCAGGTTAAGCGAAGCCTGAACCTGGATAAGTTCTATGATAAGGAGAATCATCTCTATATTAATCGCCGGTGCGAAGACGAATATGATTTAGCAAATCAAATTCTGAAAGAAAACAGGTTTTATGAATGGACGGATAAACACGGCAAGTTCCGTCGTGAGATATGGTCTTTTGAACTTTCATACTTGTTTAGATATGAAGCAGAATTACTATTGGAAAAGCATGGGTTTAAAATTGAAAATATTTTTGGTGATTTTGATAAGTCACCTTATGATTATTATTCTGGTGAGCAAATCTTTGTAGTGAGGAAAGACTGATTTATTCTTACGGGCCAATATAGCCGGTGCTTAAGGCAACATCATCAAACCAGCATATGTTATCTTTCGGATTGTTATGGATGTAGATTCCCAGACTGATGCGTTTTATCTTTAATTCGTTCGTTGTTCTCCAGTTAAAATCAGTAAGGTGCATGTATAGCTCGCCATCAATCCAGGCAGCTATCTCACCATTGTCGCGTCCTGCGTCATTTGCTTTTATCATCATTTCCATACAGTACCAGGGACCTCTTTCTGGAATGATGACTGTATCAGGATAAAATACATTTCCCCAATAAGGACCGCTATTATCCGGAAGCATCTCATGCCAGTAGGCATAAAGCTGCATTCTGCCAGGGGGAGTCAGGGTTTCCCAGTTGCTCCAGGGTTCAAAGCCAGAACCAAATCTATCATCGCCGTCAGGTTTTATTCCAGCCTGTCCCATTTGATTGTATTTATTGTCGCCTTCAACTGCATACAGAGAACAGAAGTGCATGCCCCAGCTTTGGTCAAAGGTCGAATCGAATTTGCAGTACCAGCGAAAATAAACCCTATCATAACCAGGATGGAACCAGTATTTAATACTGGAAGTGGATGAATTACCATCATTGTATATTGCTGTACATCTCAGCGCCTTAGCGCCTGAATGCGCAGTCTGGGTATTATCAATGACCTCAGGAGGACCATATGCATCAAACCAGTCATCATAATTGCCGTCTTCAAAATCATCTTGGAAAAAAATTGTTCCTGGTTCTTCTAAGGCACTTTCAGGTTCTTTTGTACAACTGGATAATGCTAACAATGCAATCAATGCATATACTACATATAAAGGTTTATAATTAATTCTTGCATTTATCATTTTCTGCCTTATGTAATTATACAAAATGCATGTTCGATGTCAATATTATAAATCCGCCATATTTATTAGAAAGCATGTTATTTGCAGAGTAAACTCTGCCACTACTTAGTGGAAAAATGTAGCCGCACGCCCGCTCTCGTAGAGTTCATTTTGCCTTAATGAAGCGAGGCTCTACGGAGATTTATCGTGCAAAATATTTTGAAATCTCAGATAAACCCCGTAGGATGTTTGCTATCCAACGGGGTAAATATGCGCCATAAATGTCGCCACTACAATTCTTCGGAAAATTGCACAATTACAGATATTTACAGGGTGACAGAAAATGACTTTCTCCGCAATCTCATTGACTTCTAATTCCTCTCTACTTTTTTGAAATACTAATTTGTCATTGCTCGCCCCGTTAAATAGCGATTCCAGAAATGGCTAAATATTCTCCTGTAAGTTTATTTAACGGGGCGAGGAACGAGATTCCTCACTGCGTTCGGAACAAGCTGCGCAATCTCCTAAATAAGGTAAACCGTTGAAAAAATATGATATTACTCATTCGAAATATATTGAGATTGCCACGCTCTTCCCGCCCATTGGCGGGATTCGCTCGCAATGACAAGAATCATGATGCTATAGAAAAACAATATTGACAATGCTTTACAAAAAAGTGGAGAGGAGTCAGTATTTACTTTTCTTGACAATCTTCTTAAAATCTATACACTGAAAATTATGAAGAATTGGATGTGGTCAGTGTTGGTTTTTGTCCTAACTTTGATTATTGTGATTGTGTTCAATCTTCCATTTTTGATATTTCTGTTTGTTGTTATTCCACTTCTAATAATCGCATTTACCTATGGTTCATTTAATTATAGTTTCAGAAAAACCTTGAAGCCTGAATCTATTCCAGGTAAAGGATATGCCACAAGAATAAAGGATTTAGATCTTGATACAAAGAAACTCGAAAGGCTCGGTTTCCAGAAGTGGGACGATTTCTATTTAAGGATGATACCTGATACAATTGTGTATGTTTTAAAACACAAAGAAGACTCTGTATATTTATGTCTGTATCACCTTGGAGCTAAAAAAACATGCGATTTCTTCACTCGATATGACAATGAAGATACCCTTACAACATGTAATACTATTGATGGCGGGATGACACCAAGGCCACAAAAGGCTTTATTACAAATCATTACCAGTGTATCTTATGAGCAGATATTTGAGCTTCATAAAAAAGCTCATAAATTTTTATTTGATAAAGGATTCAGACAATATGATATTGCAAGACAAGAATTTAGGCAGTATTTTTTGAAGAATATTCATGATTATGCTAAGCGTGTGAGCAGGAGGATAAAATCAAATCGATACATTTATCCTACAGGATGGTGCAGTCGCAGTTTGGGGAAATAGGGATTGTGTGGAAGGTAAAAAATAAGGATGCAATGATAACCAGGATATTTCTGCCAAAGTCAGGAAAGAAAATGAAGTGCATTATTAAAAATGCACATCCGGATGCAGTACTTAGTAGTATTTCTATTATTGATAAGATTTGCAAAAAATTAGAAAATTTTTTAAAAGGTAAGCCCACGGATTTTAGTTTTAGTAATATTGATTTAACACAGCTTTATAATTTTCAAAAAAAGGTTCTATTGCTTGAAAGACAGATTCCGTATGGTTGGGTGAGTACTTATGGCAGATTGGCTAAGAAATTGGGTCATTCTGGTGCGGCGCGTGCTGTAGGTACTGCTTTAGCCAGAAATCCGTTCCCTATTATTATTCCGTGTTATCGGGTGATTAAATCAGATGGTTCACCCGGTGGATTTGGTGGAGGTGCTTGGCTGAAACGTCAGTTCCTTCAACTCGAGGGGATCAAGTTTAATAGGAAAGGCAAGATAATAATGGAGACGGTTTGGTGATACAGCCTTGACAACTGCCTAAGGAATGATTAAAATAGAATAGATTAGAAGAGGAGGAGAACCAAATGAGGCACAGAAGAAGCAATAATCCAATAGGTAAAATGCTTTTTGGATGTATCCTTATTGCGTTGTGCATAAGCAATCTGGATGCAACCACATATTATGTTTCACTTTCTGGGAATGATACCTGGCCCGGGACGTTGCCTGATTCTGCCTGGCGCCATATTGCATATGCAACTGGGCAAGTACAAGCTGGTGATAGTGTATTAGTATTTGAAGGTATATATGAAGATGAACACGCGGTCTTTGCAAATTCTGGTTCTTCAGGAAATCCTATTGTGCTTACTGCTTATAGCGATACATTTGTGATGGATGGGATAGATAGCACCGGGACTGCAATCAGAATTGTGGATAAATCATACATTTCTATATCGGGATTTTATATTAAAAACTACGGCGTAGGGGTACGGGGCGAAGGTATATTGGAAAATTTGTCGCTCAATGATTTTGTCATAGAAAAAACCGCTGGAGAGGGACTTCATTTTAACTCTGGTTCACTTCGAAACAGTGTTATAACTAATTTCGTACTCCGAAATACAGGGGGTAAAGCTCTATCTCACTATGACTTTGGTGCCTACCCCTGTTTTGATGTTGAAATATCTCACTTTCTCATAAGAGATATAGAAGATGAGGGAATCCTTTGGGAAAATGGAAGGAGGTGTCACTTCCACCATGGTAAGATATGTAATACGGCAAGCGATGGTCTTCATTTATACAAGAATTCAGACAGTTGCGTTATTGAATATATACATATAGACACTACAGGCTGGCATGGCATTGCCATTCATGACCCCTACATGAATCGTCCGTGCTCTTGTAATGTAATAAGAAACTGTTTTGTCAGAAATGCCGACCATGGTTCTATAGACCTTCATTCAGGAGCCTTTAATACTATTGTAGAAAATTGCTCGCTGATTGGCCCAAAATATACCACCGCCATTTACTTTCACAATCGTGGTGCCGGGCTTCTGGCGCAAAACAATTATGTCAAAAACATGCACTGGGGTCTTTTTTGTGGACATACAAATGAAGGGCATTTTATCCGAGATGTAGTCTTTAAAAACAATATAGTGGAAAACACCGAACGTTATGGTGGGTGTGCCTGGAGGGATACGGGGAATCGCATTCTTTCTAATGTGAGTTTTATTGATAATACATTCATCCATTGTTCACAGCAGTCTGGGTATCATAATCTTGTGCTTGTAAGAGTAGATACTGCTCACGTCGAAGGGAACTCATTTATTGAATCACTCATCCCTGATGAACCCCATATACGGCTTGGCGAAGTCTCCAATGGACGCGTCCTTGATCTGGCAGATAGTTTTACTAGGATTCAAGTCTATGATACTGATGCGAGTCTGGAATTCTCAGATGGAAAGGTATTCACAGAGGATGGTACCAATCAGCCATTCTGGTTTCCTGGTTATAGCGAATATCTACTCAATATTGATGAGACAATAGAGGTCAATACCTTTGAGATGACCCTCTCTCCCTCGGGTGACTCAGTAGAACTTATCATCTACGAGTGGGATACCACCGGGATCTGTTATAAAAAATGGGGTGAGTTGAGTCCGACACCAACGATTATAACATCACATTCAGTAGGTGATTTTCTGCCATTTAGTCTGGTCAGGGTAAAGGTTGATGGTAATCCTTATGGTGACTATATGTCTGACCCTTCCGGCTGGATCACCTTTGATTATACAGATGGTTTCCCTTCAGATACCTTAATCTTTGAGGCCTATGTGATCGTTGGTATTGAGGAGGAGATTACTCGAAAGCCGAAGACATTTGTCCTATATCCAGCCTATCCCAACCCTTTCAACTTTATCACTGGGATACGATATAACTTAGCCAAAGATGTCTCGGTCGAATTAGCCATCTATAATACCTTAGGTGCGAAGATCAGGACCTTAGTGAAAGATAAGCAGAGGCCAGCTTATCACAGAATCTATTGGGATGGGACCGATGATTCAGGAAAAAGGGTTGCCAGTGGGGTCTATTTTTACAGATTAAAAGCTGGCAATTTTTCTCAGACCAGAAAACTGCTACTCCTGATCTGTTGTCAGGACAGGTTTTGAGGTAGTGGAAGGAGGAGAGATGGGAAGAGTGAGAGGAAATGTTATTTTATTGGGAGCCATAGGTCTTTGGCTTCTCTTTACCCCCAATGTCAATGCCACCACATACTATGTATCGCTTTCCGGCAATAACAACTGGCCCGGGACCAGCCCGGATTCGGCCTGGCGCAATATCGCCTATGGAACACAACAGATCCAGGCCGGTGATAGCCTGATAATTCTGTCCGCTAATTACGGGAATGAGAATGCGGTTATCGCCCACAACGGTACCCCAACCGATCCGATCGTGATCAAAGGAGATGTCTATGGAGATGTGATCATGGAGGGTGATGGGAGCGGAAACGGAATAAGGATTGAGGGTAATAGTCATATAATTATTGAAAACATCAAATTTACCAATTACTCATCCGGGATATTCATCTATCATGAGGGCTCTTACATCATGGTCAGAAAATGCATTTTTATTGAGAATACCAGTGGAGGATTTTTAACTTGGGGGACTTCCTCAGACATTTCACTATGCCATCATATCGTGGCTACAGAAAATCAGTTCTCTGATTATACTGACAAACAAGATTATGGGATATATTTTTGCTATGCAACAAATTGTGTTGCTAATAACAATTACTTCTTTGGACAGCATCACCAGGCGCTTTCTTTTAAGAGAAAAGTCCACTACGGTATTGCAAAAAACAATATTTTTGAAGGTTTTCTATATTCGGCTTTATATCTGGGGCAGAATTTAGATTCCCCGGGTGATGATAACCGAAGTTATAATCTTATTGCCGAGGGAAATACATTTTGTCCGGCGCAAGGATATCGAGCTAAAAGGCCGATATGGGTTGCTAATGTTGAGCGGGCTGTTGTTAGAAATAATTTTATGGAAGGCAAGGATAATGTAGACGGTGGTTGGGGTGAAGGAATTGCTCTTGGTGATTATGAAAGTGGTTATGTCCCGGCAAATCCTACGCATATTACCATATACAATAATGTTATGCGCAGGATTGGTGGTACCACTACTAATCCAGGAATTAGAGTATATCATGATTGTCATGATGTTAGGGTATTTAATAACACCTTTGCCGATTGTGCCTATGGATTGGGATTTGAAGTTGAGGATACTGTATTTTTTCAGAACAATATATTTTACAACTACCAATACGGTATGATACGTGAGGGCAGTGGTCAAAATTGCACATTTAGATATAATGACATCTATCCATACTGGGCAGGAGCCGGTCCTACTAATATTTCTGTTGATCCACTTCTCATCGGTCCTTTTGATTCATTGGAGTTACCCATTGAAGATCCATATTTTATCCCTGACTTTAGTCGTGCCAAGGTTTGCCAACTTCAAGCCAGTTCGCCTTGCATAGATACTGGAGCTTGTCTTACTACGACTGTAGGTTCTGGTAGTGGGAATGAAATAGAGGTAGAAGATGCAGGATATTTCACAGATGGTTTTGGTATAGCAGATGGAGATTTAGTCCGGATCGGTGCTAATGATTCATTAAGAATAGTTGGGATAGATCATAATAATAACAAAATTACTGTAGACCAAAGTATATCCTGGAGCAATAATGATGGAGTAAGTCTGCCTTATGCTGATTCCGCACCAGATATCGGGGCTTATGAATACGGTCTTGTCGGAATTAAGGAAATAGAAAAATCTTTCCTGTATCTTGAGCCTTTTGTCTTAAAACTGGAGCAGAATTATCCTAATCCATTTACAAAGATGACAACTATCAAATTCCAAGCTCCAACCCTGAATCAAGTTCAGGGCAAATCCCAAATTACACTAAAAATTTATGATGCTTCAGGAAGAGTGGTCAAAGATTTTTCACTGCCTACTGTCTACTGCTTAGTGCCTACCACTATAACCTGGGATGGCACTGATGATGGTGGTAAAAAAGTTGCGGGTGGAGTCTATTTTTGCAGATTAGTGGTTGGAGATTATTCTGCAATAAAGAAATTGTCATTAGTGAGATAAAAATGGTAATGATAAAATGCTTCTCGATTTTATTCAGAGGAGAATAGATATTTTTGTACAAATAAAAAATATCCTGATAAATCGGGATAAAAAGGGGGGAAAATGAAGAAGATAATTTTAATGATTAGAAACATAATCTGTTTTGTGTTGCTTTTTGCTGGGGTCAGTAGGATGAGTGCTGCGATTACTGTAACCCCACACTATTTTGCGTACAATGGTGAACCGATATTTCTGTTGGGGCTTGGAAACTGGATATTTATGAATAAGATCGATGTAGACTATGTTGCTCATAATCAGTGGTATGAGTCATACGGGATTAATTATAATAGGATAACCTTAACCTCAACATGGTATACAGATACATCAGTACAGGTATTTCCCTGGGAACGTTCAACAGTTCCAGGAGCTAATGATGGGGGTAACAAGTTTGATCTGAACGAATGGGACACCGCTTTTTGGAATAGACTCCATGGATATTTGCAAGATTGCGAGAATCGAGGAATTATTGTGTGTATCCAATTTTTCGACGAATGTGCGGTCGAACATGGCTCTGATCCTCACAGGTGGGACTATCATCCGTTTAATCCACAAAACAATATCAACAACATACCTGACCTTAATACCTATGATGCCAGTTACAATTCGAGTACGGGCTGGTCCCAGTCATTTTACAATGTAGACAACAGTGTGCTTATGATGCTTCAAGATATATATGTGCAGAAATTATTAGATGAAACTTCACAGTATGGAAACATAATCTACGAGATAGCTAACGAGTATGGTGGCGAAGGAAATACTCAATTCCCAGGACATTTTGCCTGGCCCCAGCATTGGATAGATTTTTTTAGTGACTATGAAACTATTAATGGTGTAGAACTGCTACTTACCAATATGCCTTTTGGAGTAGATTATGACCAGGCAGAATACTTTGCATCATCTGGAATAGAGTGTATTGATGCATATAGACAGTTTCCTTCTTACGATGATATACAAGGGGTTAATGACTTCCTTGAGGCTCACTACAACGAGAATAAACCTATATTTGGAGGAAAAATAGGGAATGATATTGCTAATGGCGGCAACGTAGACGACAACAGAAAACGTTTATGGACCCTATTTGTAAGTGGCGGAGCAGGCAGTGGTCTTAAGGGTGGAGACAGTGCAAATTGGCTTAATGATACAACTATGGAAGCTATGTTATTCAACATACACAGTTTTATAGAGAATAGCCTAGAGTTTTGGAATATGCTGCCGGGTGACAGTTTAGTTATCTCTGGTACAGCTTACTGTCTGGCAAATATAGGAGAAGAGTACGTTATCTACCTTCCTAATGGTGGTGCTATTACTGTTGACCTATCAGGTGTAGCTGATACCTTGTTTGTAGGATGGTACGATCCAAATGATGGAACATACATTTATGAAGAACCTGTTGCTGGTGGAGGAAACGTGGTGTTCACGCCGCCATTTGGTGGCGATGCTGTACTTCATCTATTGAAATCAGGGAATCCTGGTGTAGAACAAGAAATTACACCTTTGCTCAAAAAACATGGATTTCTCCATATCTACCCAAATCCATTTTTACAGATAACAACTATCAAATTCCAAGCTCCAAGAACCAAATGCCAAATTACGTTAAGAATCTACAATACTTCAGGTCAGTTAATAAAAGATTTTTCACTGCCTACTGCTTACTCCCTACTGCCTAGTGAAGTTTCTTGGAGCGGTGTTGATAACACGAGAAAGAAACTTTCTGCTGGTGTCTACTTTGTGCGGTTGGAGGCAGATGAGTTTGATGCAATTGAGAAAGTAATATTGTTAAGATAAGGATAAGGAGAAAAGGCGCTTCTTTGCTCCGCAGAGAAAAAAAGGAGGAAAAATGATGCGTAAAAGAATGAGTATTTCTATTAATCACATGATTTTTGGTTGTGTTCTTATTATTCTGTGTTTCAGCAGAATTGACGCAACGACTTATTATGTCTCGCTCTCCGGCAATGACACCTGGCCAGGAACATCACCCGACTCTGCCTGGCGTCATATTGCTTATGCAACACAGCAAGTGCAAACAGGTGATAGTGTATTAGTATTTGAAGGTATATATGAAGATGAACACGCGGTCTTTGCAAATTCTGGTTCTTCAGGAAATCCCATTGTGCTCACTGCATATGTTGATTCCTTTGTAATGGACGGTTTGGACAGCACAGGCATTGCCATTAGAATGACTGACAAGTCGTATATATCATTATCCAATTTTCACATAAAAAACTACGACACAGGGATACGGGGTGAAGGTCTGTTGACAAATATCGAACTCAGCAGTTTCACGATTGACGGTCTTGCTGGTGAAGGGGTGGTCTTTGATGGTGCCTCGCTGCAGAATAGTATAATAACCGATTTTGCGATCCGAAATACTAACAGTATAGCAATAAGTCATTTTGATTACAGTTCTACGGATTGTCATGATGTCGAGATTTCCCACTTTCTTATAAGAGATATAAACAATGAGGGCATTAATTGGCGGAATTCAAAAAGGGTGCATATTCATCATGGCGAGATCTATAATACAGCATCAGATGGTATTCATTTGCAGTTGAGTGTTGACAGCTCGATCGTTGAATATGTGCGAATAGACACCACAGGCTGGCACGGCATTGCGATTCATGACCATACAGTTGGCGATTATCCATGTTCTACCAATGTAATAAGATACTGTTATGTTGCCAATTCTGGTCACAATGATATTGATCTCCATTCAGGTGCCTTTAACACAGTAGTTGAAGCCTGTACTGTAGGTGGTCCATTAACAAATGGTCAAGCCATATACTTCCACAATTTAGGAGCGGGTCTGATTGTAAGAAACTGCATTATTCAAGATGTACCAGGAGAAGGCATCGATGGTGGGCCATCATCAGGTCAGTATCTAAGGGATATACTAATCGAGAATAATCTATTTTACAACCTGAGTTGCGGCATTAGCTTTCAGGGTGCTACAGAAGATATTACAATAAGGGGAAATCGAATTTATGACACTCCGTATGATATCCATGTTGGCGCCTATAATATTCTTATAGATAGTAATTATACTGAGAATGGATATTACAGAATCAATGGAAATGATGGAAGGATATTTGATGCATTAGACACTATTTATCATGCAAGAAGTGCCTATGGTTCGTTGGTTACAGTAGGACACACAGATGGCAAGGTTTTTGAGCAGGAAAATCCTGGTGGTTCTGGTCCTTATACAATCAACAAACCGATGTGGTATCCTAATGGTAGTTATTTTACAATGCAGGCAGATTCTTATTGGTGTGATGTTGATGTCAATATTTATCAAATGGCTGTAGTCCCTTCAACTGATTCTTTAGAAGTATTGGTAATTGATTGGGATACCAGCGGCACTTTTTACAAACAGTGGCAAGAGATTTGTGAAAATCCATCAGTTACAACATCACATACAATTGGAGATTTTTCTGGTTATGCACACGTAAAGGTAGATGTGGATGGTGTGTTGTATGGCATGTATTGGGCTAATTCATCAGGCTGGATTGTTTTTGACTATACTGATGGATTTGCCCAGGATACAGTAACCTTTGAGGCATATGAATACACTGGAATCAATGAACAATCCTCAAATATCATTACAGAAGCAATCTCATTACAGGTGAATCCAAATCCATTTTCACAGATGACAACTATCAAATTCCAAGCTCCAAGTTCCAAGAGCCAAATCACAATGAGTATTTATGATGCTTCAGGAAGAATGGTCAAAGATTTTTCACGCCTTACGCCCGACGCTCAACGCTCTACGCTTTTATCCTGGGATGGCACAGATGATTCTGGCGAGAAAGTATCCAGTGGAGTGTACTTCTGTCAATTAAAAGCTAGGGGTTATGAAGCCGTGAAAAAATTATTATTAATAAAATAGGACGTAATAATACCTTAATATATATATTATTGGCCTGTGTTCTTACAATCATATATCTTGGCAGATTGTAATTATTGACAATATTAACATAGCATATATAATTATTTTAAATGGATAGAATAGGAAAAGAGTATATTGATGATTTAACCGGGCTCTATAATCGACGTTATCTTTACATAAGAGCGTCCAAGAAGATCGAAGAAACCCAGAAAAGGGATATACCTTTATCAATACTTTTATTTGATTTAGACCATTTTAAGAATGTAAATGATACGTATGGACACCGGCGCGGTGATGTCGTGCTTAGAGAATTTGGGATATTTATCAAGACCTTATTAAGAGCAGATGATACAGTATTTCGTTATGGTGGTGATGAATTTGTTTGTGTTTTACCCAATGCCAATTATGAGCAGGCAAAAATGATTTCCCGACGTTTTGTAGAGCGGTGTCGAATCAAAGAGTTTGACCAGCTAAGATTAACCATGAGTATTGGCATTGCTTCATGTCCTGAGAATGCAAAGGATTGGCAGACACTTTTTGAGACTGCGGATAGAAATCTGTACAGTGCAAAGAGGCATGGTCGGGATCGAGTCGGTGTTTTTGAAAAAGAGAAAAGGGGATTAAATATTCCGATAAAGGAGATTATTGGTCGGGATGAAGAGATAACGAGGATTAAAGAATTTATTAACCCAGTATTTAGTGGTAGTGGTGATTCAGTATGTGTTAGTGGAGAGGTTGGTGTTGGTAAGACAAGATTAGTACAGGAAATTATAAGGGATTCCAAATTTCAGGATATTAAGTTTTTGAATAGTAATTTGTCAGCCACGACAAAATCAATCCCCTATTATCCTTTCAGGGAGATTATCCGCACCGTGATTAAAGAAGAGGGTGAAGAAACTCTTTTTGAAATACCCAAGGCATATCAGATTGAGCTTGTAAAAATACTACCTGAGTTGTCTGTCAAATCGAAAATAGATGAGCATATTTATATGGTTGATAAATTTCGGCTTTTCGAGGGCGTGAGAAGGTTTTTGACGTTGCAAGCCTCAAAAGCGCCTTTGTTTGTGTGTTTAGATAATATTCATTGGGCAGATCACAGTTCTTTAGAGCTTTTTCACTATTTGGTCAGGGTTTTAAAAAACAGTTCTGTTTTTTTCTTTTTGGTTTATCGTGTTGAGGAGGCAAAGGATAGTTTTTTTCAAAATGTATTGCAATTGATGGCGCGTGAGGGTTTATATAAAAAAACAGATCTTGAACCCCTGAAAACGGCAGATGTTGCGCACATGCTTTCATTGATGATAGATGGTATTCCACCTTCTGAACTTACTGAGTATATATACAAGGAAACTGGTGGTAATCCCTTTTTCATTGAAGAGTTAATAAAATCCTTAGACACAAATGGTGCGTTCATTTGGGATAAAGACAGATGGATATTTGATAAAAGTAAAGAAGTTGTTATTCCATATTCAATAGAGGGTGTTGTGGATAGGAAATTGGGTATGATGGATAAAGAGGCATGTGATTTATTAGAGTATGCGGCAGTAATTGGCAGGGAGTTTGATTTTACTTTTTTGCGGGATATAACAAAAATGAATGAAGGTCATCTTTTTGATTTAATGGATGAGATATTGGGAATGAAACTATTAAAAGAGAGTGGTGGAGAGCAATATCGTTTTTCAGAGGATATAATTAGAGAAATAATCTACGGTCAGATAAATAAGGTTAAATTGAGGCGTTATCATAAAGCAGTAGGCGAAAGATTGTTAAGTCTTCATAAAGATCGTATTGAAGAGGTAGTTGAGGAATTATCGCATCATTTTTATTTAGGCGGGGACAAAGAGAAGGCTATAGAGTACAGTATGATTGCGGCAGACCGGGCAAAAAATGCATATGCAAACCAGGATGCGATAAGGTTTTATACCTGGGCAATTAAGAGCACAGAATGGTCAATAGAAAACAAAGAAATAAAGAAGATTGAGTGTTTGAAAAAAAGAGCCGAGGTATTCAATTTGATCGGGAAGAACGAAAAGGCGGAAATAGATTTAGGTGAGGCGATTAAGAAGGCAAAGGTAGTGGGTGATAGAAAATGGGAAGCCGATTGTCTGATTGCATTTTGTAAAGTTTGCAATGATACGGCTCAATATTATAAGTCTGTGAAAAAGGCAGAAAGGGCGCTCAAACTTTATCAAGAACTGAATGATAGAAAAGGTGAGGCAACGGGCCTTATTAAGATTGGTGTGGTTTATTTGTATCTTGGCGAATATTCTAAGGCATTGAAGTTTTGCCAGCATTCTCTAAAGATTGCTAAAGAGATTGGTGCTTACAAAATCGAAGCAGCATGCCTCAGCAACAGTGGCATTATTCATTCCAGGTTTGGTGAATATCCAAAGGCATTAGAGTCTTACCAACATTCTTTAAAGATAGTTAAAGAGATTGGTGACCGCAGAGGAGAAGCAATAAACTTGAATAACATCGGTAGTATTCACGGTGCTCTTTGTGAGTATTCGAAGGCAATAGAGTTTTACAGTCAGTCACTAAAGATATTTAAAGAGATTGGTGACCGCAGAGGAGAAGCAATAAGCTTGAATAACATCGGTAGTATTCGCATGGATCTTGGTGAATATGCTAAGGCATTGGAGTTTTATCAATGCTCATTGAAAATCATAGAAGAGATGGGTAACCGTAAAGTTGAGGCAGTAGACCTTTATAACATTGGTGACGTTTATCAAAATCTTGGTGAATATGCTAAAGCATTGGAGTTTCTCAAGCGTTCATTAAAAATAAGAAAAAAAATCAGTGATTATGAAGGCCAAGCAGAAAGTTTGTTAGGTATTGGAATAACATTTTTTGAGATGAACGATTTTTCCGCAGCCGAAAAATATTACAATAAGGCTTATTCAATTGCCCTGGAAATTAAATCGAAACCACTTCTGGTAAGTGTTTTGTTCGAGCTTGTCTCACTCTATTTAGAGAAAAATAATTTTGTGGCGGCAAAAAACAAATTAAAACAAATCTCATCTCTTGTGGATAAACTCAATTTAAAGAAGACAAAGGCTGGAGCACTTTGTCTTTCGGGTCGACTTTTCACAAAAGAGAAGAACTGGGATAAAGCAAAATCATCTTTCAAAAAATCGATATCGATTTTTAAAGAATTAAAGCAAGAGTCTGATCTTGCCCAGGTTTATTATTATCAAGGTTTAATGTTTAAAGAATCTGGTGACAAAACCAATGCAAAAAAATCATTTGCCAGGGCAAAAGAAATATTTAAAAAACTTGTTGCCAAAACATGGATAGAGAAAGTGACAAGGGAGCAAGGGGACACAGAGACAAGGAGATAAGGAGACTGGGAGACAGAAAGGAAAACTCATATATTCAGTCTTTATTTGAGAAAGGAGGGAAGGTGAAAGGGATAGAAAATTATCAGATTAAACCAGTGTCCAGAAGTAGTACGAAGATAGTCGGCATCATAGCATTTTTGAGTTGGTTTGCTATACCAGTAAGTGCAACTACATATGAAGTGGGTCCAGGTATGTCATATGAGAACATTGGTGATGTGCCCTTAGAAAGCCTTAACCCGGGAGATACAGTCAAAATTCACCATAGAACTCAGCCCTATCGTGAAAAATGGGTTATTGCTCGTACCGGAACAGAATCACAGAACATCGTTTTCCAGGGCGTACCAGGCACTGGAGGCGAATTGCCCATTATTGAGGGGGAAGATGCAACGACAAGACTGGAGCTTAATTACTGGTCAGAAGAAAGGGGCATTATTAATCTTGGAGGGTCGAGCTATCCAAATCAGATACCAGACTACGTAGTAATAGAGAATCTTGATATCCGAAGTGCGCGTCTGCCTTATCAGTTTACAGACGATCAGGGACAGGTAAGGGAGTACGCAAACAATGCTTCTTCTATCTATGTAATAGAAGGCAGTCATATAACAATCAGGAATTGCAAAATTCATAACTGTGGCAATGGTTTTTTTGTATCACACAGTGCAAGCGACATACTTGTTGAAAGGTGTTATATCTATGATAATGGGATTGAAGGGAGCTATTATCACCACAATAATTATACTGAGGCAAAAGGTATTTCTTTTCAGTATAATCACTTTGGACAACTCAGGGATGGATGTGGTGGAAACAATCTTAAGGACCGATCTTGTGGTACAGTTATACGGTATAACTGGATAGAATGTGGTAACCGGCAACTTGACCTTGTAGAGTCAGACCATCCTGAGATATATAATGATCCGTCCTACAGTAAGACATTTGTGTATGGCAATATTATCATTGAACAGACAGATGAGGGGAATAGTCAGATATGCCATTATGGTGGTGATGGTTCAAATACAAATCAGTATCGAAAAGGAACCCTCTACTTTTACAATAATACTGTAATCTCAAAGCGCTCAGGAAATACTACTCTTTTTCGATTATCAACGAATGATGAATTCTGCGATGCAAGAAATAATATTGTTTACGTAACAACAGATGGTAACAGGTTGGCAATGCTTAATACCCATGGAATACTCAATATCAGAAACAACTGGTTTAAGACAGGTTGGGTAGAATCGCACCAGGGAGGCAATTATCAAGGAACAATTATAGATTCTGGCGGTATGGTAACTGGAGATATACCGGGTTTTGTAGATTGGGGTTCAGAAGACTTCCATCTCCTTGAAAATGCACCATGCGTCAATGCCGGTGGTCTATTAGCCGCTGAAGTGCTACCCGAGAATAATGTGATTCGCCAATACATAAAGCACTGCCAGGATGAAGAACGTCCATCTGATGGAATATTCGATATTGGTGCTTTTGAGTTTGAACAAGGTGGAGTAGAGACGGACTCTTTGGCGTATGTTTGTCCCAACCCTTGTAGGGTCTTTATGGGGTACAATTTAGTCACCTTTGGCGATTTAAATCCAGGTTGTGTTATTGAAATATATGATATGAGCGGAAGAATGGTACATCATTCGGGTGACCTTTCAGAAACGGCTTACCATTGGGATGTTAATGAAGTTTCAGCTGGCGTGTATTTCTATATTATTGGTTATCTTGAAGAATCAGTGAAGTCAAAAGGTAAACTGGTTATAATAAGATAGTAATCACTGTGGATGTTTGCTGTTCACGGGGTTGAAAAGGAAATACTATAGTAACAGTTTAGCTATCCTGAAATTGTAGTAGCCTGATTTATCAGGCATTGCAATAACGAAGTTATTGCACTAAAAGAAGCCCAATTCACCCCGTTAGATAACTGTCTCCGTCGAAACTCCGCACAATTAAAACCACCATGTATCTAACGGGGTAAATTGGGCAACTACATTATTTTATACCATTTCTGGCAATTTGGACTCACTGTTTTTACCATTTTTCAGAATAGCTTACCTATTACATACTATATCATGGGCATTCTGATATTGACTTTGTGAGTTTATATTAATTATTCTTCGATTGTAAATTCCCATCGGCAATAAAAATCTTCGGGATGTGGGTCAGGGGGGCAGGCAATACAACGTGTCTTAATGCGTGGATCAATTGTTTTTGCAAAATACGTATATTCAATAATACCGACTGGTTTGCATGGAAAATCAGGCAGCCCTTTTCTTTTTCGTGCTGACTGGACACGGCAATCAACCATCTGGAATACACAGCGATTTTCTGTAGTCTCTATTACTTTTTGAACATTGATGAAAGCATAGAGACGAAAATTTAATGCCTGTATCAAAGCCGGGATGCCGCCGCCAGGTTCGATATTTAGTCTTTTCATGATGCGCTTTGCCTCGATTTGGGTGAATTTTTCCCATGCCTTGCTATCAAGCTCAATTGCGGTCTCTAAATCAAATTTATTTTCAGCCGCCTGAAACCACAAGCCATCATGGGCAAGCCAGTTTTTTGCGGCGTCTTGTAATAGTTCAAGCAATTGTTCCTTGCTTAGATCCTTTGGTTCAAGCATTAAACCTCCTTGTGGACCCTCACCCTAACCCTCTCCTACTCCTCAAAGAATTTCATAATAATTACGGTTATCGTGTTCAGTTAGTTTTACTTTTTTAGCTCGATGTAATTGATCCAGGTGTTTCAATACTTCATTCCTATGAAGACCGGTTACGCGGCATATATCCTCAAGCGTTATTGGTCGCCTTTGCATCATATCTAAAATTGTTTTCTCCGTATCAATAAGATAAACTGACTCTCTTTTTGCATTGAAACTGGCGATTATCTCTGTATTATCGCCGAGTATGTTTTTTACATTTTGCAGCTCTTCGGTCGAGAGAGGAAGAGCATATTTTTCACTTGGCGGTCTTACTACAGTATTTAGATGGATTTTATCCGGGGCGATTTTTTTTACAACTTCTTTAAGTTTATTAATATCCTGTTGAGTATCATTGATATCTTTAATTAGCATAACCTCCAGCCAAATTTTCCCTTTATAAATTTTCCGAAAACTTATCAAGCCGTGGATTATTTTTTCGATAGTAATGTCTGGAATGGGTCTATTTATTTTATTGAAAATTTCCTGTGATACCGCACATAGAGTAGGTAGTACTACATCTGCGTTAGAGAGTTCTTCTTGCACAGCAGGTATGAAGAGCAATGAGCTGTTGGTTAAAACAGCGACCGGTATTTTAGTTATTTTCTTGAGTTCACTTATTAAATAACCGATCCCTGAATGCAAGGTTGGTTCTCCCGAACCCGAAAATGTTAAATAGTCGATATTGTCGCCTTTTTTTATTATTGCTTTTACGTCTTTCAGAATTTTTTGAGTAGGAAAGTATTCTTTCCGCGCAATTGTTTTATTGGTTGTTTTACCTAATTGGCAGTATATACAGTCAAAACTGCAGTTTTTAAAAGGAATAAGATCGATGCCAAGTGAAAATCTGAGTCGCCTTGATGGCACTGGTCCATATGTGTATTTAGTTTCCATATTTGCTTTCTACTAGAACGATGCTACCGCAGGCAATGTCTATGTCCCTGGCAATAACTGGACACTTTATCTTCAGAAGAAAGAAAATTGAACGCTTTTGATCAGACAGAGTTTCATAATTACCTTGGCCTTTGCTGATGACCATGTCTGCAGTACTGAAAATCCGTTTGAATTCTTCAGAGCACAGTTTTAAAATAGTGCCGGGTGCATCACAACCGGAACTGATTATCTCAGCAACCTTATCAACACCAGCATCTTGGGCATCTTGAACTGTTGCATCATTGATAATGGGTTTACTGCGTACTGCATACTTTACTGGTTTACCGAGTTGCTCAATGAGCAGCCTGTCAAATACTGTTTCTCCTGCGTTATCAGCGATAAAGAGGATGTTGGATGCGTTTTTCAAGGTACTGAGAAACTTATCGTATTCACAAACATCAAAATCCTTATCAAAAAGGTCTTCCAAATCTTTTGTAATATCGAAGTTAGGGTTCGCTCCAAAATCGATGGCATTGCCAAGACAGGCGAATTTCAAGGCAGTATAAAGAGGGTCTTTTGAATCGAGTATTTGTTTTTTGAACTCAGCATAGCGGGACATAAGCTGTGTTGTACACTGCTGTTTTATTTCTTTGAAAGGATCATCAATATCTGCAGTTTGGTAGATTGCCTTGTAGATAAGCATACCCATTTCAGGCGGTGTTGTGCTCATTGATATATTGGGCAGTAAAGATGCAATATGATCAAAGATTTCTTTAATCTTGTGTTCATCGAGTTTGGCGATTCTTGCGGCAGCCAACGCCTGTTTAAAAAAACAGGGGATACATTCTATATAAGTTTTCGTTTTATTCTATTCCTTTCATTGAGGATTACGATGTTTGCTTTCAGGTCTTCTGTATGGTTAGAGTTAACCAGCGCATAGGAAAGGATGCAGAGTTTATCACCCACTTTGCCTTTAAGCGAGGCTGGACCGTAAAGGACCATCTTGCCTGAGCCAGCTTTTTCTTTAATTACATATGTCTCCAGGCGTTCGCCGTTATTGTAATTGAGAACATGAACTTTTTCCCCAGGAATAAGATTCGCAGCCTTCATAATCCGGGCATCGATTCCCATGCTTCCTTTGTAGAACAATTGAGTATGCGTGATCCTTGCTTCAGTGATTTTCGATTTCAGAACTTCGATCAATGTAGCCGGGCATTTTTCCAGGGCGTCTTTAATTAGCGCACGGTGACTCTTGAAAATTATCTGCGGTAAGTTCTTAACCGGCACAAATCTTGCGCCGGTGGTATCTGAACCGGGTTTTGGTTTACCACTGATGTAATTGAGATTATATCCGATCAATACAATATTTCCGTAAACCCTTGTCATTTCTGTATAGACGCCGATGAGATTCTTAACTGAGCCCTTGATATTAGTTTCTTCTTTTAATTCTCTGACTGCTGCCTGTTCAGGATCTTCATGTTGTTCCATAAACCCGGTAGGTAGTGCCCATTTGCCTTTACCAGGTGCCACTCCTCTTTTAATGAGGAGTATTTCGCCGTTTTCATTACGCACAAATGCGGCGATACTTGGTAAGGGATTGTCATAATGAGTCCAGCCGCAGGTTTTGCACGTCAAACGCAAATTTCCCTCTTTTTTTCGAAGTACTAAGCAATTCTTGCAGATAGGACAAAACTTATACTTTTTCATCGATTTCATGCCTTTTTTTATTGAGTTTTTTAACTAAATTTTCAGGGTCAACATTGTTCTGTTGAGCAAGTTCTTCAATAGTACCCCAGAATGCTTCACCGCATACAAGGCAGGGCAAACCGAACTGGATGAAGACCTTGGTAAGAGCCGGATATCCTTTCAGTATATCGTCAACCGAGGTTTGCTTGGTTATTTCCATAATATATTATAGTCAAAAGAACAGAAAAATCAACTATTTAAACTATCAAAGATCTTCTGACGACGACCGTCTTTACTTTGTCATTCCCCGATCCTCATAACTCACTGCCTGCCCCGTATAATGGCAAAGCTATTATATCGGGGTCATTCCCCAGCTTGCCTGTCCTCTGACTAGATCAGGGGGACTGGGGAATCCAGGAACTTTGGCTCGTCCGATCCCTTCGACATATATTACACCGAACATATAATAGTTTCAGTGGATTTCGTTAGCATGTTGTCCTATTGTCACTCTGAATTTATTTCAGAGTCTCACTTTATCGAGATTCCGAAACAAGTTCGGAATGACAGGTTCTACAACATAATTGAAACTATTATATGTTCTCCTTAGTAACTCAGGACTACAGTAAGTCGGACCATAGACAAAAAGGGTTGTCGGACCATAGACACAGTCTCTTCTTGACACTTCGGGATTCTTGATTATAATGTGTTATTATTTCAAGAAAAGTAACACGATAAAAGGAGGTAATAATGAATAAATTGTTGGTTATGTGGTTTGTTGCTTGCACTTTGGTAATGAGTGCGGTTCACGGAGAGGATGTTGTCAATGATACGCTTCCAGTCTATTATCTTGACGAAATCGTGGTGACAGCAACCCGTTATGATATGGCTCTAAAAGATCTTTCGGCAACTGTGAGCGTGGTTACCGAATCTGATATTGATGGAATGAATCTCCGCAATAGCACCGATATATTAGCTAACTTACCCGGTGTTTTTGTTCACAAAACAGGAGATTTCGGACGAGCTGATGTTGATATTCGGGGCATTGGCGATCGCGGGAGAAGCGTTATGGTTTTAATTGACGGCAGACCAGTAAAGATGGGGTTATTTGGTTGTACAGTTACGCATTCGCTGCCAATGGACAATGTTGAGCGTATCGAAGTGGTCCGTGGTCCTGCATCAGTGCTTTATGGGTCAGATGCCCTTGGTGGTGTGGTTAATATAATTACAAAAAGCCCTCAGGAACAGATTGAAGGTGATGTAATTGCTTCTTATGGAAGTTTTGAAACACAACAGTACAGATTAAGGACAGGAGGCAAAGTCAATCGGCTGCAATTCTATGTTACTGGTGATTATCGGTTAAGTGATGGCTATTTAGATAATTCAGCATATGATGGTAAGAATATAACCGGTCGCGTTGGGTATGAAATAGGCGATTATTTGGATGCTGTGGTTACGGCAAAATATTTTGATGGACATAAAGAAGAGCCGCTTCGCAGCACTGATCCCGATACTATGTCTTCAGATGTATGGGACGACTATGAACGCGCCGCAGTTGATTTCACAGTCATTGGTAAAGGGAAACGTTGGGAAATGATGCTCAAGGGTTATCGTAATCAAGGCGAACACGAGTTTTCTGATGGTTGGCACTCAAAAGACTTTACTAACGGTTTTATGCTCCAAACCACGGTCGATTTTATCACTGGAAACAAACTGACTGCAGGTGCTGATTTTCGGCAACAAGGTGGAGAACGAATCGAGGTCGACTCGGTGCCGTGGGATAAGGATGAATATGGTGTGTTCTTTCATGATGAACATATGTTTTTTGATAAGGTCATTTTTTCCTTTGGGGCACGTTATAATCACGATGAAATTGCTGGTAATGTTGTATCACCGCAGATAGGTTGTGTTATCCATCCAGTTGATGGAACAATTATCCGTGGGGCAATTAATAAGGGATTTCGTTCTCCGCAGATCAATGAGCTCTATCTCTTTCCACCATCGAATACTGACCTGGAACCTGAAGTTGTCTGGAATTACGAAGTCGGTATGAATCAAAGAGTTATTCACGGACTCAATATTGAAGCAACCGGCTTTATTATGGAGGGTGAAAATCTAATCCAAACTGTTTTCAATGAAAATCCACCGCCAATGTACATATTCGATAATGTTGGAACTTTCGAATTCCACGGTGTTGAACTTGGCATTGTCGCTCAATATCAAAATATTGTCACGGCGCGCATCTACCATTCATACCTTGATCCAGGCGAGAAGACGACCGGTAGACCAAAGAATAAAACTGACCTAAACTTAAGATTCCGTTATGCATGTTTAGACCTTGGACTCAATGGTCAATACGTAACTGATTATTTTGCTGCAGACAGTTCGCAGAGTCCGATTGAAGATTACCTTGTCGTGAATTCCAAAATTAGCTACACATTACCGTTTGGTCTTAAACCATTCATCGCTGTAGATAATGTCCTTGACCGCAACTATGATATATATGCCAACTTACCAGGTGGTTCTGCTGGATTGTACAAGATGACCGAGCGCAATTATACACTTGGACTCAGTTACAGGTTTTAGAGACCCCCACCCTTACCCTCCCCCTTGAAGGGGGAGGACTTCGACGTAAGCTCAGTCGAACGATATAGGAGGGAGTGAAAGGAGGATTATTGTCTACTCGACAAGTTAAGAACGTAGTTCTATTTGCTCTACTTGTTTTTAGTCTGGTAATACATGTTCATTGCGAGCAATCTTCGGCTGATAAAATTAAAATAACCACCACGACCTCTTTACTTGGAACAATAGTCAAGGCAATTGGCAAAGAACAGATCGATGTTTTGACGATTGTGCCGGCAGGTATGTGTCCTGGGCACTTTGATTTGAAGGCAGAAAATGTGAAGGGGCTCAGCGGTTCAAGGATCTTGCTCAGTCACGGATGGGAAAAGTGGACTGGAAAGTTGCTCGCGGCAGTGGACAATAAACCAGCATTGCGTATAATCGGCGTTCAGGGAAATCTCATGGTTCCAGATAATCACAAACAGGCAGCCGAATACGTAACATCGCTTCTCTGTTCCTTAGACCAACAACATCGGGTTTTTTATACGGAAAATTTTGTTGCATACACGTCGACTATTGATTCAATCGTCAAAAACATTGTGGAGAGATCAGCGAGCATCAAAGGGATTAAGGTGGTATGTTCAGAACTACAGGTTGAGTTTCTGCAATGGTTAGGAATGGATATTGTCCTTACTTACCGACGAGCCGAGGAATTAACTCCGGGGATGATGGCTGAAGCAATAAAGCAGGCAAAGCACGAACAAGTCCGGCTCGTTGTTGATAATCTCCAGAGCGGATCTGATGTAGGGTTAGCTATTGCCGAGGAAGCAAATGCCAAACACATCGTTTTGACGAATTTCCCACTTGGGAATTCATATGCTGAAGCACTTGCTCAGAATTTTTCAAGTCTTGTACAGGCGTTACAGTGATTTGGGAAATTGAAATCTGTAATGCGACAGTATCATACCGCGAGCACATCGCGCTCAAGAATATCTCGCTCAGCATTAGTGCCGGGAGTTTAACCGCCGTTGTCGGACCGAATGGAGCCGGGAAGACGACTCTACTTACACTTATCAATGGTTTAGGTAAGCTGCAGAGCGGTATTGTGAAGATATTTGGTACTTCAGTCAACGCGCTAAACATTAACAGATTCCGCAAGGAAATCGGATATGTGCCACAGCAGATGGACATTGACCCGCGGATGCCCATATCAGTATATGACATAGTCATGCTTGGACGTTATGGCAAGATAGGACTATTCCGTTATCCCGGTAAGAAAGATTATGCTGTGGTCGATAATATATGTGAGCTTGTTAATATTGGCCACTTGCTTGAAAAACCCATCGGGCATTTGTCAGGCGGCGAGAAACAGAAAGTGTCAATTGCACGAGCTTTAGCTCAAGAACCGAGGATATTGCTACTTGATGAACCGACTGCAAATCTTGATCCCCGCGCCCAGGGTGAAATTACGGAACTGATTGAGCGTATATATACACAAGAGAAATTGACAATAATGTTCGTTACTCATTTGTTGAATCATTTACCAAATCTCTGCACAAATGCATTGTTGTTAAAAAATGGTCATATAGTCGCCTCAGGCAGGATTGATAAAGTTTTTACTAAGAAGCTTCTTTCTGGGGTCTACGATTTCAAAATAGAACCGCCAAAAATGGGTAGAGGCAAATAGGATGTTCGAGATCTTACAATATCACTTTATACAACGTGCTCTGGTCGCCTCAGTACTCGGGGGTGCAATCTGTGGGGTCGTTGGAGTGTGGGTAGTTATGATGCGTATACCATTTGTTGGAGTTGCAATGTCACATGCTGCGTTTGCTGGTGCGATATTCGGTCTATTACTCCATGTCAACCCTTTGCTTTGCGCGATTATTTTTTGTCTCACATCGACTGTCTTTATCGGACCAATTGCAGATCGGGGAGATGTTGACCCGAATATTTCTATTGGTATTATTTTTTCTTTTGTACTCGGTATTGCTTTTTTGGGCATGGGAATGATAAAAGGGCCGAAAACCGAGGCACTCAATTTCATCTGGGGTAATATATTAATTATTTCTGCACAGGATTTATTCTACTTATTCCTTATTGCACTCGTTGTTATAGGATTTCTTCTTTTATTGTACAAGGAAATAAAGGCTGTCCTCTTTAACCGCGAGCTTGCACGTGCAATTGGTATCCCTGAGACCGTTTTATTTTACTGCCTTCTTTTTCTCTGCGGTGCGACTGTGACCATTAACCTTAACATAATCGGCGGTCTTTTGATTTTTAGCCTCATTATCAACCCGCCATCAGCCGCATATCAGCTCACTTACAAACTCAAAACAATGTATGTTCTTTCAATCTGCTTTGGCATCGGTTCCTGCCTGCTCGGTCTTTTCTTTTCTTATATATTCAATGTACCGTCCGGTGCGGTAATAATAATTGTTTCAAGTGTGATTTTTGGTCTTTGCTTGGTTTTTTCACCAAAAAGGAAAGTCAAAAAGTATGAAGTTCCAAAGGCCTAAACCTTTAACGTATCAGGAAACTATCAGATTCCATGGACACAATGGTCCATTTCTAGCCCTGGGATACAAACTCGGCAAATACATTAATGAGAAACACAAACCCAAAGGCATTATGGATATTATTATCAAAGTCAAAGTCAAACCGAACAAACCCTTCACATGCATTATTGATGGATTACAATGTTCGACTTTTGCCACACTGGGCAAAGGAAACATGATGCTTGAAAAAAGTCGGGGTAAAGATATTACTGTATTTGTAGCAGCAGGCAAGAGAAAATACACGTATCACATCACTGGGAAAGCAATGGATATTTGCCTTGGTGCAGAAGATTTACATAAGGCTGCAAGGAAGATTTTCAGAACACCTTTTAGTCAATTGTTTAATTTATCATTACCGTAGAATAGTTATATCAGAAACTTGGACATATTGTTTAATAGACATTTTAGGAAACCCTCACCCCATAACGGCAGATGTAAGTCCGTTATATCGTAAATAACGAGACCAGGGATACTAGATGCTTGATGATAGTAAAAGAACTGGATTCCCCGGTCAAGCCGGGGAATGACCCCGTACGATTAACATTCTACGGGGCAGGCTCCGCTTCGCGAGGGCAGGGCTCTACCCTCTCCCTTAGAAAGGGAGAGTAGGGACACGCCATGGCGTGTCCCTACCAAAAAGAACATAAAATAGTTCTCATATCATCCACGGAATGTATGTTCTCGACAAACCCGAGAAAATAGAGAAAGGGAGAATGGGAGAAACGGTGAAAGGGAGAGAAATATACAAAATACTTGGAACTAAAAACCACCTGTTTACTCTTCGAGCGACCCCGCACTTTTGCAAAATTGCGGGGGAGTCGAGAAGTACCTAAATGTGTGTTCTCGACTTCGCTCGCCTGTCTCGAACAAGGTGAGAGGAACAGTAACTCTTTATTCTTCGAGTAAGTCCGCACTTTTGCAAAAGTGCGGGGGCATCGAGAAGTTCCTTAAAAAATTATAAGCAAGTTCTCGACACGTCCCGTTGTAATAGGTAAGCTATTCTGAAAAATGGTAAAAACAGTGAGTCCAAATTGCCAGAAATGGTATAAAATAATGTAGTTGCCCAATTTACCCCGTTAGATACATGGTGGTTTTAATAGTGCGGAGTTTCGACGGAGACAGTTATCTAACGGGG
>JAUWCU010000165.1 GCA_030609135.1 Candidatus Stahliibacteriota bacterium
CCGGCATCAGCAAAAACCCTTACTCGTGAATTACTGGGAAATTCAAGGTTCATACAATACATTTCATCTGATTTGATGTGCAGGGTTTGATACCCCCTCATATTTCCATCACCCGGGATATGGATCCGCTCTTGTGGTGAAAAAGTTCCAGATTGACCGCCAATAAGATCAGGTATGAAAGTAATACGCAGCGCACCACTCAAAAAGAATTGCTCCTGGATTGGAGGCGTGCCAAATATTTTTCCGGCAAACAAACGGATATTGCACGGCAAGAGCAAATCAATTTCTCGTTCTACCACGGCCATTGCCTTCACATAGTTCCAGTCACTGCCAAGGACTTCATGGGCTGCACATAGACCCAAATCAACGCGCCATGAACCATGTTTGAATGACAGATCATTCTCGATCATGATATTTGTGCCGAGTTCCCAGTCAAGCGTATCAATCGGTCTGTATGAGTAGAGGTTTTGATAAACAAGCATACTTTTGACTTCGAGTTGTGGCGTGCGGGTCAGTGGAATGCCCAGGTTACTTACCAGACCAATCGATGCCTTGTCCTCACCATTGACCTTAGCACCGCTCAAGGCAAGCCGCGTGCGAAACCCCCGTTTAAACAAAAGGGGTGTCTGGTAACTAAATGACGAATAGAGATTACTGCTTTTGGTACCATAAGTGCACCCGGTTACCCATTGGTTTCGACCTTTCACAAAATCAAAATCTACAAACTCTGCACCAGCCAAGTACATACCCACAACAATACCATCGTACGAGCCATACCATAAATAAGGTGCCCAGATAATCTGGTAGGCATCGAGTGAAGGCAGACTAAAAATCGGTTTTACCTCGACTTTGCGCGGATGAAAGTTATTCCAGTAATTTGGTTCAAGTGAATACCCATGAGGATCAATGATCACTTTTTTAATATTTCCGGCAGCTTCTGGCATGATTATCGTATCAACCTTTGCCCGCGTATCTATACGAAAAACACGCATGCCTGATTCAGCTTCAACGAGCACATCGACCGGAACCTGCAACTTGCCCTTATTCTCCACAACCACCTTATTTGCCCATACTTTCTCAACTGACCAATCACAATATTCCGTGGTATTGAGAAAAGAATCGAAAAGAGATTGCAAATCCTCACCGCTTTCATCTTCGCATATCTGGATAAAATCTGCAGTCTTTGGGTGTTTAAATTTGTAAGTTTCAAAATATCTTTTTAGGATTCTATCAAACCGTTCGCGCCCTAAAATGCCTTCAAGGTTGAACAAAAACAAAGCCGGTTTTGAATACGCACTATTGGCATAAGCAACCGGGACATCGACATACTCGTATGCTGAGGTAAGAATCGGCATTTCCATCTGGTTGGTTTGTGTCAGGTAATAGACTAATTTGTGAAAGTAACGCCTTGTTATAGGCGGCACAAGCGGTACATGAAATTTGAGCAGGGAGTTTTCTCTCCCATATTTGTCTTCAAGATACCTGATCTCCGTATAGGTCGTAAACCCTTCATCAAGCCACGCCTCATCCATTTCATTTGAACCAAGAAGTCCATAGAACCATTGATGACCAATCTCATGAATGATGACAATTTCAAACAATCGAGTGAACGGGTCTTCATCCAAACCAATAATGACCAGATGCGGATACTCCATGCCCCCGGAAAAGCATCCGTCGACAATGCTGAGATTCTTATAAGGGTATTTGCCGAACCATTGATTATACCGGCTTAGTGCGTCGATTCCATAAGTGCCAGCATTCTTCCATTTATTTTCATGCTGTTTCTGAAAGAAAACATAAATATTAATATCATCAACATTCAATTTCTCGACTGAGTAATCAGGATCACCTACCCAGGCAAAATCGTGAACGTTTTCTGCATGAAATCTGACAGTTCTTCGTCCACCGGTCTTGATTTTCCTTTTCGCAGTGATCAATGAATCCATAAAGATAATGTCTTCAGGATCAAGCCGTTCACCGGTTGCCGCTACTACATAGTCACCTGGTACATTTATCACGACATCAAAATTCCCGTATTCCCCGTAGAATTCACCAATCGCATGGTAGGTATCAAGATGCCAGGCATCATCATCGAAAACACACACTTTTGGATACCACTGGACCATTTCATAGTGATCGCCTTGATATCCTAACCTTGAAATATGTTTGGGAATTTTTAAATCGAATACGATCTTAAAACAAGCTGAGTCCCCTTGTCTTATTAGTTCATCAAGGGGTATTATCAGTAATGTCCCTCTGATTTCAAAATCCAACGAAACTTCACCCCAGCGTACACTCTCGATATCAATATAGCCACGCTCTGAGATATTCACTTTGGTAAAACCTGAAAAACCCATCTTCTTTGATTCCTTGGCAAAGACTGTTTCTTCATCCCGAAAGGCATTGGCATATAAATGACAATAAAGGGTTTCTAAAACAAATGGCGAATTGTTGAAATAAGTCAAATACTCAATTGCTGTCAGGCGGTGTTCTTCAGTATTGAGTTCAGCCTGGATATCGTAAGACACTGCTTGTTGCCACTGTGATAAAAGCAACAAAAGACTGACAAACATAATATTGATTATATATATTTCTCTCAATTAATCAACAGAGCTGATTGTTCAAAACTTAGTGGACTAATGTACCCCGCTCTTTTACAAAAGGGTGGGGTGTAGCGGCACGATTTATCCCACTTCGTATTATACTAAGGAGAACATATAATAGTTTCAGTGGATTTCGTTAGCATGTTACACTATTGTCACTCTGAATTTATTTCAGAGTCTCATTTTATCGAGATTCCGAAACAAGTTCGGAATGACAGGTTCCACAACATAATTGAAACTATTATATGTTCGGTGTAAAAATTCCATAAATAGGATTGCGGGATTTATCCCGCTTCGTATGATAATTCCATAAATAGGACTGCGGGATTTATCGTGCAAAATATAGGAGTTCATTAGCTTGCTAATGTGTTGTCGTGTGCGCCCCTTCAATAAATTCAGGACAGGCATAAATGGCGCAACTACAGAGAAGCGTGAGGGACGCCACAGCCTCCTGCCTGCCCCGTAGGATGTTAATCGTACGGGGTCATGGTCCGACTTGATCGGACGATCCAGTCTTTTTGTTTTGTTTATCCCACTTGTCCCGTAGGATGTTAATCGTACGGGGTCATGGTCCGACTTGCTGTAGTCCTGAGTTATTACTCAGAACATTAAATAGTTTAATTTGATAGTTCTCCATAGCTTGCTACAGAGTTTCTTCTGTCATTCCCTGGCAAGCCTGTCCTCTGACTTGATCAGGGGAACCAGGGAATCCAGGAAAATAAGGAAATACAAAAGACTGGATT
>JAUWCU010000059.1 GCA_030609135.1 Candidatus Stahliibacteriota bacterium
AAAGTCTTTATGCACCATTAGAAAAATTTCGATCTGATTGGTTTAACAAAGTGCCTTCTTCTGAAGCTATCATAGATATTCTATCCTCAGCAAAACAACTTTTAACAGTTCTTGAGCAAAAAACAGAAGCACATGACGCAGTTGTTGAAACCGCATGGACAAAAATCGCTGCGTGTGCCGAAACAATAAGTCGTGCAGATATTGATCCTCAGAGTGAAGAATATGAATTCTGTCGCGATCAACTCCTTTTCTGTGCTAAACACAATTCACCAAAACCCAATCCCGAATATGATGCTCAATACAGTTTCCCATCTTGGAGTCCTGCTCCAAGGACTTATGCTGCACTTGGAATACCTCGTCTTGTCAGTATTAAATCTGATTCAGAACTATTAAAGGCAATTGAAAACCTTGTTCATGATAAAGTTCCATCTGTCCGTTACCTTGTAATGGGTGAATTGTACAAAATCATTGATAATACTCCAGATGAATTTTGGAAAAATGTAGATGATCGAGCTGATCATGAATTAAATTGGGTTGTTCAAAAAGCATTATGCAATTCTCTCGCTAATATTATATCGAAAGAAGAGAATCAAACAGTAAAAACTTTAGAAAAACTGATCAACAACATCTTCTCTACAAACGATAATAAGGATCTATTTGATTGTCTTACTTATCTACTGGCATGGCTTGTGATTATCAGACAAAATACTTGGGCACTTCAAGTCACTAATGACTTTTCAGAAAAACCAATACAGTTACGAAAGCCACTTAAGCGTATTACTTATTATATATTTGAATACATTAAGCCACATATCATAGTTTCATCTGAAAATTGTAAATTTGCCGATAGAGGAATAGATTGGTTGATGAAAGTCACTGATTCTGTTGCGTGTGGTGTAAAAAGCATGCGCAACATTCCTGAGGAAGAATGGAATGAAGAGTCAGAGAAAAAATTGCATGATATATATAGCATTATTGATGAAATAGTGATGCGTGCATATTTATATGCTGATGTTAATTATGCGTTACGTGATAAAGGAGAGAGGGCTATTCCTGAAGAACAAAGAAAGGCTTTCTATCAGAAAATTAAGCCGGTACTTGAAAAAATTTTAGGATTTACGGTGGATAGAGAAAAAGGGTATTTAATTCCATCTACTGCTCAACATTTTATGGAATTGCTTAACGGGGTCCTAAAATATGATCCCAAGGGTGTATTGCATATGGCGATGCAGGTAGTCAAATCCAGTGAAGCTTTAGGGTATCACATTGATTCAATGGCAATTCGTGAGGTAGTTAATCTTGTAGAAACAATGCTCACAGATTATCGAAGCGATGTTCAAAATGAGGAATCTCTCAACGACTTATTAAACCTATTAGATGTCTTCACCAATACTGGTTGGCCCGAGGCCCTGCAATTAGTGTGGCGGTTAGATGAAATCTTCCGATAGTTTTTCCGAGTATTGCAATATCACATACCAAAAAGGAGGAGAGCATGTATAAATGGAATTTCTCAATTGAAGATTATTCCTTAGGTTCAATTCAAATACATACCCAGAATATTTATGGTAAAGGTGGTTCTGTTTATCCATATCTGGGTATCCCCTTAACACTCTCACTTAGACCAAAGGAATTACTATACAAAGACAAACAAGGGAAAGATGTAAAATATGTCCAACATTACACACTCATTTATCTATCAGGTGAATTGTATATGAGACACAACAGTAGCCAAATTGAAATCGCTCACTTTCAGTCAAAACCTATCCTTTACTGTTCAGATAGGTCATGGGATGCAAATCCCACAATAGATATTCCTTTAGATAAACATAGAATAGAATTCCTTGAGGAAAAAAGAAAGAAGAATATTCAATTTCGAATTCGTTTTGTAAGTCTAATCTCTAAACATATACCTGTTCCATATAATACGAAAGAAAAAGAATCTATCGTGCAAGAAATGCTGACAAACTCTTTTGACTTAGATTTTGAAGTCCCTCAATCGCACTGGGTCGATGTTATCCTTAGGGGCTTGGGGCATGGCCAATTCAAACTAATCGAAATACCTATTCCTGAAGAATTGGTACCTGATGTTTTCCAGAAGGCTTTAGCAGCACTTCAAAAATCCCAAGAACACTTCGTAAAAGGAAATTATGATGAAGTGGTTGCACACTGCAGGAATGCCATTCAGTTAATTCCTGAAATTCTTCCTATAGAATTACCCAACAATAAATCACCTTCGTTTAATGACAAAATTAAACACTTCATTAAACAACACTTATCAATGCTTTCAGATTCTAAGGCACAGTCGCTAGAGTCAATGATGAAGTCGATTTGGAAATTAAGCAGCATAGCACATCATCCATCACCACCCGGTTATTTTAATAGAGTTGATGCAGAAACCACCTTTATCATTTCAACAGCATTAATTGCATATGTTGGTAAATTACTAAAAAAGAGTAAATAAAATGAAGGGAGTTTCGGAGAATCTAATTCGCGAATTAAAGCAAAAATTTGTGAATTATGAACACTGGCTGATATCAGGATTTACTGATCCAAAACCCGCGGAATTGCCGGTTGAATATTTGAAGTTGTTCAATCAAAAACCAGAGGCATACAATATATATCGTCAAGCTACCTTTAAATTTATTCAACAACTATCCGGCAGATGTGAAATACTCAATGGGTTAGAAAAGCTTGTTGCATCTTTAACTAAACGGAATAGTGATGGCTTCAGTCAAATAACTGATTTTTTTAATTCTCTCGACTTAACCTCAAAGTTCAAAGAAGAATGGTCTAACACATTCGAGACATCAAAATTGATTCAAAAAAATGAAATAACTCATGAAATTTGTTATTTTTATCAGTCAAAATATGAAATTGATGAACTTTTATTTTTTTTGGCAGCCATCAGGAAACTTCTCACTGATAATATTGTTGACTTATCGTTAAAAAATCTTAGAGACAAACGAGGTGCTATTAAAAAAGGCGTAATGGTTGATTACATTTCCGCAGGTTTAAAAAAATATCCAAAGTTAAAATATGCAATTGACAAAGCTTATATACCGAAATTACGAAATACCATAGGCCATAATAACTATACTATCAGGGATGGTTTAATAAAATCATTAGATGGAACAATAACTGTAAGCCAAAAAGAATTTTTTGAATCTCTATATAATATACAAGAGCTCCATAATTCTATTATTTGGATACTTGCAAATATTGGATGTAGGAATGACTTGAAGACTACTTGTGATTGTGGGATTATTTCGATTGGTTTTGGCTATGATAAAAAAAATATTTTGCCTGTAATCAATCTTTTTCAATTATGGTGCTTTTTTGAAAATGATACCCACAGAACATGGCTAAAAAAGGTGGTATTTGAGACTAAAAACAAAGAACTTCATACACTATTTACCCCAATTGCGTCATTCAAGGGATTGATTACATCAGCATTGGTTGATTGGTTGAAGGATACTCGTTGTAGAGGAAATGTTTTAATAAAAATCTCTTCAGTTATTCCATTCATAGGAGACGAAGACCTAAAACTTGAATTAGGTTGGGGAACATATCAGGTAACAGCGGATCATTTTGAGGTAATTCTACCTATTGAAATGAAAGGAAATAGTGTTGCTTAATTATTTCCTACATAATACCGCGTTATTGTTGAAATCCAATTACAATCAATTTACACAAACACTTTGTTTTCATCTGCAAGAAAGCTCGCTGGCCTGACACTGTTAAATGGTGCAACGCGAGTGGATACATTTCTGCCAATGCTGGAGAGCCGTTGCAAGCTTGTTGGCGCTTGAGTTGGTAATCCCGCTGGTCTTCGACGCTACCCCGCTGTTTATCACTACGGGACAGGCGGGATAAATAAAGCGAAAAGACTGGATACCCTGGTCAAGCCAGGGCATGACCCCGATATAATAGCTTTGCCATTATACGGGGCAGGTTCTCTCCCGTAAGGGGAGAGGGAATTTTTTATTTGACTTTTCATTAATATCCTATATAATCAGAACGCAATGAGATTTCAGGGGATAGGACACGAGTGCAGTGCAAGTGATTTATTTTTAATGATATGCAAAGCTATAGGAAAAGGAGAAACTCTAATCTCTAAATACGAAATTCTAAATTCCGATTTATGGTCGGGAATCCTCGCAAAACGGGACAATTTCAAAAATCCAATGCTCAAAATTCAAAACTGGTTTGATTTGGAACTTGATGCTTGGTGCTTGGTGCTTGAGTTTTGTCCATGAAGTGGTCTGTCCATCCAGCAAATGATAACTTTACAAAAACTATTTTCAGTCTGATTTTCATCATTGGTTTCCTCATGTTTGTATCAATTTTCTACGGAGTTTTCTGGGGTTTCCTGGGTTTCATAATTCTTATTGTCAGTTTGTATTCCTACTTTTTTCCATCGCATTATGAAGTGAATCAGGAGCAGGTGATTATCAGTAATATATTCCTTACCCAACGCAGGCGCCTGGCCGAGTTCAAGAAAGTCTACCGGGGTAAAAATGGGATACTACTCAGTCCGTTCAAAAGAAAAACCTTTTTGAACCAGTTTCGGGGTGTTTTTCTTTTGTTGCCGAGAGAACGACAGGAAATTGAGGACTACGTAAGGGGGCTGGTTGAAAGTGATGAAATGACCGAGGACGAGCAATCGAAGAAAGATGATTAGTTCAGATAAGTACGCGGTTGTCGACAAGGTGATTGCTCAGAGATACTCATCGGATTTCTCTATACCTTATGAACTCGCACAAATCCTCGCGGCGCGTTTTCCGTCATACAGTGAAGCAAAAAAATTCTTATTGCCAAATGTTGCAAATCTCCATGACCCATGGTCAATCCCAGACATGGAAAAAGCAGTTGATGAGATTGTTGCTTCAATAAAGGGCAACGAATGTATCCTTATTTATTGCCACGATGATCCTGATGGCTACACTTCAGCATCAATTATGTACAAGACTCTTGTCGACCTTACAAAGGGGCAGGATGAGAGGATTTTTTTGTACCCGGTTGTGCGTGAAAAAGACGGTTACATCCTTAACCCGGATGTTCTAAAAAGATACAAGGAACAAGGGGTTAGACTTCTCATAACAGTTGATTTTGGTATCAGTAGTCTGGAGAATTTTCGCATCGCCTCTGAACTCGGCTTGAAACTCGTTGTTTGTGATCATCACGAAACCAAGCTGTCTGATTTTCCTGCTCCAGCAGTAGATCCGAAACGGCCCGACTCACAATATCCATTCCGCGAACTGGCGGGCGTTGGCGTTAGCTTCAAGCTTGCCCAGTGTCTTTATCAAAGAGCGCTCAATCTAAATGCGGGTGAATTCTATTCGTTGAAAAAGGATTTTTTTCCATTATTGATGCTCGGTACTATATCAGATCGAGTTGTTCTATTGGAGGAGAACCGCATATTTAGCTCCTATGGTTTGAGCGTTTTTAACAGCTTCGATGAACCGTGGATAAAGTATTTCAAAAAAGATAACGAGGTCGATACGTTTTTGATAAGACGTGAGATCATCCCGATAATTGGTTCGGCCGCTTATGTTGATCCCAACCTCGGTGTAGAGGTGTTCTTATGCCGTGATTTTGAGCGCCTGTCGGAAATTCTTGGTGTTTTAGAGGATATGAATAAGGAACGGAAGCGAGGCGTTGATGAGTTATTGAACGCGGTTATTTCAGCAGCAAAGTTCTTTCCCCAACTCGTTGTTTCAATAGTTCCCTTTTCAAAACAGCATTATCTTGGTTCGGTTGCCGCACGCCTAAGAGCCCGGTATAAAAAGACCGTGGTTCTTATTGGGCTCAAAGATGCCAAGTGTTTTGGTGAACTGCGTAGTAATACAGTCGATCTATTCAAGATGTTAGACCGTTTCAGGTCATTGTTTATAGACTTTGGTGGTCATTGCAAGGCGGCGGGGTTCACGATGTCTGAGACGAACCTTGATAGCTTTGTTGACGGCATGGTTGGATATCTTTCAAACGACGATTTACCTGTGAAATTAGAAGAAGAACCAACCTTGAATTCTCAACCCATTTTTTTTCTTGAACGTTCAAAAATAAATTTATTGCAGCCTCTGGCACCGTTTGGCGAAGGCAATCCGCCGCCTCTATTGACAGATGGCACAAATATCTATACAATTGATGACGGACTCAATATAATCGAGAAGGAGATCAATGGCAAACCTTAATTTTGCAAAGAAGGAACTCAATCTAAAGATTGTCTACTACGGAACAGGTCTTTGTGGCAAAACAACTAATTTACGTACGATATTTTCCGCTATGAGTCCAGAAAGACGGGGACAGATGATGAGTCTTGCTACAGAACTTGATCAGACACTGTTTTTTGATTTCTTGCCGGTAGATCTTGGAAGTGTTAAGGGCTGGAAACTACGACACCACCTTTACACTGTACCAGGTCAAATATACTACAATGTTTCACGCAAGTTAGTTCTTAAGAACGTTGACGGTTTGGTCTTCGTAGTAGATTCCCAGGAAGAACGCGTCGATGAGAATATCGAAAGTCTCAACAACTTACATGATAATCTGGGTAGTTATGGTTTGGATCTCAAGGATATCCCAATGGTTATTCAATATAATAAGCGGGATCTTCCCAATATTATACCGATAAGTGATCTACAGTTGCATGTCAACCGGCACGGATATACTTATTTTGAAAGCGTGGCAATCCGGGGCATAGGTGTTTTTGATACTCTCAAGTCAATCTGTCAGCTCACCGTAGTCAAAGAGATGGAGAATCTGCCCAAGGTTTAAGTAACCCTCATTCATAGGCAATCGTACACCTTAAAAGTATTGACTTTGATTGGATTGTTTACTATAATTTACGTACAATGGATAAACAACGAACAATCATCCTAACCACTGAAAAAGTCAAAAAACTCGACAGTCTACTAGCTGATTTCTGCGAAGAGGCAAATATAGTATGGGCGATTTTTGCTACCGCATCAGGTCAGATTCTGGTGCAGAAAGGGTTTGTCCATTCCTTTGATGTGTTAGCGATATCTGCGTTGGCATGTGGTGTTTTCAATTCGACTATGGAACTAGCCCGGATAGTTGGGGAAAGGCATTTCAGCCAATTCCTCCAAGAAGGTAAAAAATTCAGCGTCTACTATATCGGGGTCAACGAAGATTATTTATTGGTTTCTCTTTTTGACGACCGTACGCTAGCTGGTGTCGTTAAGGTGGCGAGCAAGGATTTTTCAGTTGGTGCAGAGGAGGTTCTGAGAAACGGAAAATGAAACGGCGATCAGACTTCGAAAATTTTTATGTGTATGAAGGCAACAAGGTTGCTTATCTTGCTGCCCAGAAGATTATTGAGTTCCCAGGTGAACTCTTCAATCCATTATATGTATACGCCAATACTGGTTTGGGGAAGACTCATATCTTGTTAGCAGTACAAGCTGAATTGAACAAGAAATCCACGACAAAGTTTTTCTCCGCCAAAGAATTCGAAAAAGCCCTGGATGAAACAGAAGTCTTTGACTGTTCAATTATTGTCGATGACCTGCATGCGATATCAGATACATATCATGATGCACTTCTCGGAGTTATTGATACAGCATTAGCGAACAACCGACAGGTGTGTTTCTCTGGTAACGCGGCACCCCGGGATTTGAAAAACTTTGATCACCGCCTACTTTCCCGACTTGAAGGTGGTCTTATCTGCGACATATTACCGCCAAAGGAGATGGCACTCATCGACATGCTCAAGAAGAAATCTGGTGAAGCCGGGGTTCTTTTGCCAGACGAGGTTGCCTTGGAACTTGCCCAGATATCGACTGGTTCAATACGCACGATAGAGGGTATGATCAATCGCATAGTTGCCTATTCATCGCTCGGAAACCTATCACTCGATCCTAACAGCGTTCGCATGATTTTGAAGGATTTTTATCCTAAGGGAATTTATAGTCC
Organism: Candidatus Stahliibacteriota bacterium; assembly: GCA_030609135.1. GTDB lineage: Bacteria > Hydrothermota > Tepidihabitantia > SM23-42 > SM23-42 > JAUVZL01. The sequence goes on from JAUWCU010000059.1 coordinate 7,936, forward strand.
GGTTTCTTCACTCCTTGAGGAATTGAAGAAGAACGCGAGTGAAGTATTGGCTGATGTGTCAGAAAAACTCGATGTGCGCGAAGAGTACAAGGAGAAGATATACATCTGGAAGATGAAGGGGTTTGATACTACCGTTCTTAAACCTTTGCTCGAAGGTGATATTGAAAAACTGAAAAAAGCATATGATGAATTCATTAAGAAGGTGGAAAAGCTTATTGAACTCCAGAAGGAATTCGGTTCACTTAACACGAGCAATTTTCCTGACGAAGCCATGAAGATTGAATCGATGTTATTTTCTCCAGAACACGTCGATGACATTGAAGAACTAACCTCAAAAATCAAACGAGACACTCGGGTTGTTCAAGGTAAGAAAGCCTTTGAAGAATACCTTATTGGCGCGTGCAACAAGGATGCACATGATCTGTACAAAGAGCAGGTCGTCAAGAATTTAGGGGAGAAATTTAATCCCTTTATGGTATTTGGTAAAGAAGGGACCGGTCGAACGAGGTTCTTGGAAGAGGTAAGGATTGATCTGGAATCAGTAGATAAGGTGGTTTGCTTTGTTGATCTTGGCGTTGAAGATTCGGTACACCAGCTTGAGAAGACGAACAGCTTTGATGTTTTGATAATGGACAACTTCCATAATATTTTTTCTTATAACCAGGAACTTCGCAAGAAAGTATTTGATATTGTGAGAAATTTCCTTGGTTCTGGGAAGGCAGTAATATTCAGTTCAGCTACATTCTCTTCTGATGTGGTGTTGGAAGAAGACGAAAAATCGTTTTTCGAACTTGGTGTCGAGGTTGAGTTGAAAGAACCGAGTTCTGATGTAGTTGAGTTTTATATCAAGACAAAGTTGAAGCCTGATAAGGCTGAATCTTTGATTGGCAAAGGGTTGCCAGAGTTTGCTGCTTTCTCCAAGATAGACGATTTTATCAGTGATATGACAAAGGAAGGTATTGCTTCAGTTGTAGCGGTGCCTGTTAGCGAGGTAGTTGAACGAACGGAAACACCTGCTGAGCAGGAAGTAGTGCCATTGGGTCTGCTCGGAGAGACAATTGAAGCAGGTGAGGTCGCCAGAGAGGAGACTGAGGAGGTCGTTGAGTTGGGCCTGCCAGGTGAGGAGGTAACCAAAGAAGAAACTGGCATTCCTGACAAGGGTGAAGAAATTGCGGGTTTAGAAGTCTCACAGCAGACTGTTGAGGAAACATCACCAGAAAAACTAAAGGAAAAAACCGAGCCTTCAGTTATTATAGGCGAGCCACTCAAGGAAATTAAAGAAGAAAGGTTTATAGTACAAGAAATCCGTGGTGAGTTGATTGAAGATAATTATTAATAAGAGGGCAGGAGAGGGCTCAAACATGGCTCAAGAAGGCAGAAGAAGATATGAAAAAGCTAAGAGGGCAGTAAATGGCAATTAAGGGATCTTTGGCTGAGGTATCTTTGCCAGATGTTATTCAGCTGCTAACATTTTCTGGTAAATCGGGTTGTCTATCGGTGACCGATGGTCGAAACTTCGGCAATGTTTTTATCAAAGACGGCAGAATCATTTATGCCACAATATTGAACAAGAAACAGCGACTTGGCGACATTCTTTTGATGAAGAGCATAATTGATAATGAAACCTTGTCGCGTGCCCTGGAAATACAGAAAACAGCTAAGAAAAAGAGACTGGGCGAAATATTCATTGAAATCGGTGCTTTGACAAAAGATGTATTAGAAAAAGAACTCAAGGGGCAGATCGAGCAAACGATTTTCACCATGTTGACGTGGGAAACCGGGTATTTCAATTTTGAGGCTGATCTGCTACCATCACATGAAGAATATACAGTACAGCTGTCATCTCAAGAACTTTTGCTTGAAGGAGCAAGACAAATAGACGAATGGCGGCAAATTGAAAACAAGATACCGTCTTTTGAAACCGTGCTAGTTCACAAAGGAGATAGCGCAGACATACCACTGACCACTGAGGAGAAACAGATCATTGAGTTGATTGATGGCGCGCGGAGTATTGACGATGTTTTGAAGTTATCGAAGTTTGATTTCTTTGAGACATGCCGAACAATCTATGGATTACTTTCTGCTGGTTTATTGGAAAAACCCGAGAAACTCTTGAAGAGCAAGAAGACAACAGGGGACATATCAGAATATAAGAACCTCGGGTTTGCTTTTTACAAAACGGAGATGTTTGACGAGGCTGAACGGGAATATAAAAAGGTTCTCGATATTGATGACAAGAACGCGGAAGCACTATTCTATCTTGGACTTATTGAATTATCTCATGGTAACTTTACCGGCGCGCGCGACAATTTATTGAAAGCACTAGCTCAAGACAATCGGGCATCAGTGCTCACTAATTTGGGCTATGTCTGCCTGAAGTTGGAATTGTATGATGAAGCAGTAGATTATTTGAATCAAGGGGTCGGGCTCGCACCAGATAACATGAGAGTAAAAACCAACCTGGCGATTGTCTTCTATGAAAAGGGCGATTTTGATAAAGCCGCTGAGATTCTTAGGGAAATTATTGATAAATCACCGGAAATTATAAGCCCATATATTTACTTACCGTTAGTTCATTTAAAGCAGGGAGATAGTGGGGCATCAGCCAAATTGCTAAATGATGCGATCGACCGATTCCCCAGATTCCCGATTTTTAAGAACAATCTTGCGGTGCTCTATGAAAGCACTGATAGACCTGAAGATGCCGAGAAGCTCTATAGGCAAGCGCTTGAAACAGATCCTGGAGACAACGTGGTGTGTCGAAATCTCGCTGATTTTTATTATGAAGCTCAGATTTTAGGTGCTGCGAAAGAATTGTATGAGAAGATTCTTGATGAAAACAAAGATTGGCAGATTTTATTCAAGCTGGGTAATATTTCATTACGCCAGGGCGATTCGGAAAATGCGCTGAGTTTTTGGGAACGAGCTCAGCAACTGAATCCGTCAGAAGAGATTATTGCACGTAACATCGAAGTGTTGAAGAAATCGGGTGGAAGATAGTTTTCAGAACCTAATCAGGTACATTGAGCAGAAAACCCCGTTCAGATGCCAGAGTTACAAAGAAAAGCCACTCAAGAGACGTCTCAGAGTCAGAATGAGGGTTCTGAATATCAAAGATTTTGCAAAGTATGAAACATACCTGAGAGACAATGATACTGAGCTGGAGAAATTAGTGGAAACGCTGACTATAAATCTGTCGTATTTCTTCCGAAACCCTGAAACTTTTTTCTTTTTGAAAGACTACATATTTCCAGTACTTAAAAGAAAAAAGGACAACCTTGTTTTCTGGAGCGCTGGATGTGCACAAGGTGAGGAACCGTATTCTCTTGCAATTATGGCTGCGGAGAGTAGGATGCTCGATAACGTGAAGATATTTGGTACTGATATAGACCGCAGGGTGTTGGATGTCGCACACCAGGGGTTGTATTCAGACATTGCCTTTCAGTATACTCCAGACGATCTGCAGAAGAAATATTTCAAACGTGTTTCTGATGGTCACTTGATCGATACCAGGTTGAAAGAGCGGGTTAGTTTTTTAAATGTTGATCTCTTTGCGACCCCTCCTTTCGGACCATGCGATTTGATAATGTGCCGAAATGTGATGATCTATCTTGACCGAAATGCCCAATCAATTATCCTCAGAAATTTCTACGATCATTTGAACGCTGATGGCTACTTGGTGATTGGTAAAGTGGAGTTGCTGATAGGCATCCCTGAGGTAGAGTTGTTCAACACAGTAAGCCGAGTTGAACACGTCTACCAGAGGAAAGAAATGCCTTTATAAAACAACTGGGAAAAGATAGTGCAGGTTAGCTATTCGCAGAGATGAATGAACAAAAGGTTGGTATCGGTGAAGTTCGGGTTGAACAAGGTAAGGTTAAACTCGTCGCTTTTGGCGTCGGTTCTTGTGTTGTGATAATTCTTTATGACGAAATGAAGAAAATTGGCGGCCTTGCCCATTGCCTTTTACCGTTTGGTAGCGATATGAGTCTAAAATATCCGCATGATGCGATAGCCGAAATGCTCAGACAGATGTCTCAAAAAGGGGCATCTAAAGGTAAAGTCGTCGCCAAGATAGTGGGTGGTGCTACAATGTTCGAAGGTTTTGAACGACATGCAGTTGGTAAGCGTAACGTAGTCAAAACCAGGGAGGAACTGAACAGCGTTGACATTCCAATAATTGCTGAAGACGTATTTGGTAACTGGGGTAGATCGATTTCATTCAATATTGATAATGGTGAAGTCAAGGTGAGGTCGTACCGACACGGGGAGAAAATTTTATGAAGATAATAGTCCACAAAGCGAGGCGTGGTTTGTGAAGAAGAGAGTCCTCATTGTCGAAGATTCAATTTTAATGCAAAGGGTTATTGGCGACATTATTAGTTCGTCAGGCGATTTTGAAGTTTGCGGTTATGCCCGTGATATAATTGAAGGATGGGCGAAATTCAACAAGCGGCAGCCTGACCTCATTACCCTCGATTATGAGCTGCCTGGTGAGAATGGTTTGGTATTACTGAGTAAGATAATGAATTCAAAGCCAACACCTGTTCTAATGCTGTCAGCACACACTAAAGACGGCGCTGAATTGACGATCCGTTCATTAGAAATGGGGGCAGTGGATTTCTTCACAAAACCATCGGGTCCTATTTCTATTGATTTATATAACTATAAGATGGACTTGATAGATAAACTGCAGACTGTGAGTCAAGCAAGGCTTCCCGAGGTCCTGAAGGGCAAGGTTCGGAAGAAAATATCGATATTCCGCGAGCTCTATGTTGGTATCGCCGCGTCGACCGGCGGTGTGCGAGCGCTTAAGTATATCATTCCTTCGTTTCCGGCAAAATGTGGTTTGCGGATTATTGTGGTGCAGCATATGCCAAGGTATTTTACTGCCAGTCTTGCCTTGCACATGAATGAGCGAGCCAGTATGGTCGTCAGAGAAGCAGAAGATGGTGATTCAATCTTGGATGGAGAAGTTCTTGTTGCACCGGGTGGCTATCACATGAAGGTCGATGATGCCGGCACCAAAGTTGTGCTAAGTGACGAGCCGGCAAGACACGGTGTTAAACCATCGGCAGATATTTTATTTGAATCTATGGCAACCGTTTACAAAGATGCAACAGTCGGTATTGTTTTAACCGGGATGGGACGTGACGGTGCCGCCGGCATAGAGGTAATCAAGAAACACGGTGGTGTTGTTATTGCCCAGGACCCGGATGACGCGATTATCGGAGGGATGCCGCAATCAGCGATAAACACCGGTGTGGTCGATTATGTTCTGCCATTGAATTTAATCCCAGACAAGATTTTTGAGTATGTTGCGAAAAAGATATGAAACAAGGGAATAAAGATCTACAGGAGCGGCTTACAGCACTGGAACATAGAGTCAAACACTTCAAACCTGAAGATGACAAAGCGATAAGGGACGAAATAAAAAAGATATACGTCGACATTGCGAATGGCCTTAAGATACTCACTGAAGCCCAGGAAAAAATAAGAAGCATTGCCCATGAGTTTAAGAAAAGTAAAACAACTCATACTGATGTTGGTAAGTTCTATTCTTTTGTGAAATCACAGACGTCAGTTGAATTAGACCTGGCTACCTTGCTTGACCGCGCTTGGAACCTCATAGTCATGGAGGACCTGGATGAAGCAATAAAGGTACTTAAGAGAGTTCTTGATATTGAGCCAAAAAACATAAAAGGATTAGGTTTTATGTGCTTAGCTTTGATGGACAAGGATCAATATGATAATGCCATGATGCATCTACAAAAGGTTTTGGTTATTGAACCTGACAACCCTTTTGCGCTCAATAACCTTGGCTATATATGCTATAAAAAAGGCATATGGGGTGAGGCAATAGAACATCTGGGTAAAGCCGCAAAGCAAACAAAGGATCGAACGGCATCTCTGTATGCCAACTACTACTTAGGTCTGGTCTATTACGAGCGGTCAATGCTCGACGATGCAGTAAGATTCTTCAAGAAGGCGCTCAATCTTGGGCCAAATTTACAGGAAGCTTATTACTATCTGGGTTTGGCTGAGGTGAAGCGCTTTGAGTTCAAGAATGCGATTGGCTATTTCGAGAAGTGTGTTCTTATTGACCGCCGGTCAAAATACAGCAGGCTCAGCAAGGCTGAATGCGATAAAATCAGACCCCTGATTGATACACGCAAGAAACTGAAGGATTTAAGTAGCCGGCAATCAAATGACGATGAGTAGAATGATACAAAACCGTGAACTCAAACGCTGTTTAGGTGATATCATCGATCTGGCGATAAAAGTAGGTGACTACATATTCAAGAATGCTGAGAAAAAGAAGCAGCTTCGTTACAAAGGAGAAATTGATATTGTGACGCAATTCGACAAAAAATCACAGGATATGATTATTGCGGAACTGGCAAAGAAATATCCACGATATGGTATCCTTAGTGAAGAGGGGATAAGGTGTAATGCCGATGCTTTGCTAAAGTGGATAATCGATCCCCTGGATGGTACAACGAATTTTGCTCATGGATTACCGATTTGGACAATTTCCATTGCCCTGGAAGTAGAAGGAAATATTTTACTCGGTGTTGTCTATGACCCGACGCGTCAGGAAATGTTTTTTGCAATCAAAGGTAATGGTGCATTCAGGGACCAGAAGAGAATAAAAGTGTCAGGTGTTCGGAAGTTAGGCCGTGCCCTCCTTGTTACTGGTTTTCCTTACGACATAAGAACGTCAAGTGAAAACAACTTGAGTCACTTTGCCGATTTTGCGGTACGTGCCCAGGCAGTGAGGCGTTTGGGCTCTGCTGCATTAGATCTGTGCTACACTGCGTGCGGTAGATTCGACGGTTATTGGGAAATTAAACTTTCACCATGGGATCAAGCAGCGGGTTCGTTGATTCTGGCGGAGGCAGGTGGTAGGATTACTGATTTCAAGGGTAACAAATTTGATATCTATGGCGACGAAGTCCTTGGAACAAACCGTCTAATTCACCATCAAATGATGGAAGTGTTGAGATTGTAGCTTTTCTGATTTTTTAACCCACTTTATTCATACTACATTTGTTTAATTCTCATCAAGCATAATACCAGTCTTCCTTTACGCCTTTTTTAAACCACAGTCAAATTCAACACTCTGTTTTTTCTATTGTCATTGCGAGGGAGTGAAACGACCGAAGCAA
>JAUWCU010000164.1 GCA_030609135.1 Candidatus Stahliibacteriota bacterium
CGGTTAACCATTCATACCTCCTCACTTGCTCAGGCTTCAAATACCTTAACCTGGTTCGACCCTGCTCACTATATGATAACGCCATCCGGGTATGCAACTCACCCCGCATACAACGACAACCCTTCTTACCACAACGATTCCTATACTCGTAAACCGTCCCTTTCACCATCGGCTTTCTCGTTGCTAAAACCCCCTTTAATTTATTCAACTCAGCAAAATGCTGAATAATCCGCTGCCTAATCTTGCTCGCCTTACCTTTACCTGCTTTCTTAATGCCTAAATATCTTTTCACATTAAGATTATACGATAAAAAAATAACTTTGTCAACCCCCTATCTTAATTATAATACCCGATCATAAAAAGATAAGAAATTTCAAGAAAATTATGATTAAAAACGCTTATATCGGAATTTCAGTGATCTGATTCCTCTCCACTTTTTTCAGATTGCATGGTGCACAATGTAGTGGTCGAGCTTGCTCGACAGATATTATTGGAACTGTAAAAACCGAATTACAAAAAGTGCAGAGGAGTCAGGTAAATTATTGTCTATCGTCGGTTGTTATCTAACGTCGAGATTTGATCCCAATCGTCGTTCCTGATGCGCAATGCGTTTTAATCTTGGTACCGGGTGTAATGATGCAGTTTTTTCCTATTTTAGTATTGGATTGTACACTCGCCTTTTTACCGACAACTGTTATGCCGGTGAATAAATGTTCCGGAAAATCTTTGTTCGGTAAAACCTTTCCCAAACCTAATACTGCAGATGCGCCAATTCGTACAGCTTTATCAATAATACATTTTTTAATAACTGCTTTTGACTTTACAATCGAGTCATGAAAAATTATTGAGTCAATTATCCTGGCATTTTTATGGATGCGTACACCAGGTGATAGAATAGAGTTTATTATATGTCCTTCAATAACACAGCCGCGTGCAATCATAGAATTATGGACCTTAGCCGTACGGCTGAGATAGGCTGAGGGCCGGTCACCGATTTCTCCTTTGGCTGAATAATTGGTTTTGACCTGCCACGCCTTCAGGTTAAGATTAGATCTGCGGTTTAGTAGATCCATGTTTGCTTGCCAATATGCATGGATCGTGCCGACATCCCGCCAGTAACCAGTGAAAACAAATCCATAAACCCGTTTCTTTTTCAGTAGTATCGGAATAATGTCCTTGGCAAAATCGATGCCGCCTTGTTGCGCAGCGAGTTGTAGGGTACGTACCAACATATCTTTTTTAAAAATGTATACGCCCATTGAAGCGAGGTCGGATTTTGGCTCGGATGGTTTTTCCACCCACGCCGTGATTTTACCCGTGCTGCTGATTGAAGCAATACCAAAGTGGTGTCTATATTTTTTTGGCACTTTGATAAGACACACCGTGGCATGAGCCTTCTGCTGAAGGTGAAAGTCGACCAATCGCCTGTAGTCCATATTGTAAATATGATCACCTGATACAACCAGGACCAATTCCGGAGAAAAGTCTTCAACAAATTCAAGGTTTTGATAGACTGCATCTGAAGTACCCTTATACCAATCAGACATTTCTTCACCGGTTTTAGGTGGCAGTATCTCAACCAATCTGGTGCGTCCGAACAAATCCCATGGTTTGCCATTTTCAATATGAGCCATTAACGAGAGTGGTTTATATTGAGTCAAGACACCGACCACATCAATATTGGAATTGGCGATATTGCTCATTGTAAAATCGAAGATGCGGTAGGTTCCCCCAAACGGAATTGCCGGTTTGGCGCGTTCGCGCGCTAAAATATTGAGTCTTGAACCCACGCCACCTGCAAGAAGCATGGCTACGATATCTTTTTTCATAATACCGTGCTCCCGGGTTGGATGTATTTAGTCTTGATGCGTGCGGCGGGATAGATTATAGTATTGGCGCCGATTGTAGTATGTTTGGGGATAGACGAGTTCTTGCCCAAAATGGTTATGCCGGAACCCAATAGTTTATCGAATTGCTTTGAAAAGGTTTTTTTGCCGAATCCACCGACCACGCTCTGCGCACCGATCCTTGAATCCTTGTCACAGATGACTTTTTTTAGTCGAGCCCTGGGGCCGACTATGACATCGTGAAATATTATAGAATCAGTTACCTCGGCACCGCGCGCAACATGAACCCCCGGTGAAAGAATTGAGTTCTTTACTTTTCCTTCAATGCTACATTCGTCACTGATGATTGAATTAGTCACCTCAGCATTGATATAAGCGGGTGTTCGATCCCGGTATGTGCAGCGCTCAAGAAGGTTGGTGCGGATCTGCCATTTGTCGAGGTTGATTTTGTGTTTAAGTAAATCCATATTTGTTGTATAATACGACTCAATGGTGCGCGCATATGCCCAGTAGCCTTGAAAAACATAGGCAAATACTTTGCTGTGTTTGATGATTCTTGGGATAATGTCGCGACCGAATTCATGCGACACCTGGGCTGCATTATCTTTCAAGACATCAAGAATGAATTTTGTTCTAAAGACATACAAAGTCATAGAGACCAAGTCTGAAAATGGTGAGCTTGGTTTTTCTAAATATCTGACAAGTTGTTTTTTCTTGTTGATAATGCCGTAGCCGAACCGGCTGCTCCTTTTTTCTATTTTTGTAAAGCATATTGTGGCATCGGCTTTGTTTTCCAGGTGGAAGTCAATCAGGGGTATGTAGTCCATGCGGTATATGTGATCTCCTGCTGCCACCAAGATATGTTCAGGCATAAATTCTTCGATATAGGCGGTGTTCTGATATACTGCATCAGCCGTGCCTCGATACCAGTCAGAACCTTTGAGCCCGCTATAGGGCGCTAATATCCTGACCCCTCTTTTACGACCGATAAAATCCCAGTGTTCACCGGTGCCAATGTGGCGCACTAAACCATGGGGTCGGTACTGCGATAAAATGCCGACATTATCTACACCTGAATGCATTAGATTACTCAGGACAAAATCAATAATTCGGTATATACCAAAGATAGGGACGGCTGCTTTTGCCCGTGTTTCAGTCAGACAGAGAAGTTCATCGACCCTGCCACCAGCGAGGACAAGAGCGAGGATATTGTTCATGAGACATTATAAAACAGATAGTGCTAAAGTCAAGGTGGAATTGATCTGACTCCTCTCCACTTTTTGTAATTCGCTTTTTACAGTTTCAGTAAAATATGCTGAAATTTCGCAGATTTTGTAGTAGGGACACGCCATGGCGTGTCCCTACTCGAGACTAATCGCCAAAGTGTCATTATCCGGTTTACTTGCGTGTCATCATCCCAGAAACTTGGACACATTGTTTAATAGACATTTTAGGAAACCCTCACCCATCCCTCTCCCTTAAAAAGGGAGAGGGTGTATTAATTTGGTTACTTTCCTCTCCTCTCTGTAGTTGTCCAATTCATTGGACTGCCCGATAAATC
>JAUWCU010000040.1 GCA_030609135.1 Candidatus Stahliibacteriota bacterium
GTCGTAATCCCGAGTGTGTCATTTTGGCACAGTTTATTTGGAATGTCGCACTCTTGATGAATTATTTCAACCGATTCCATAGAAAAATAGGGTCGGGTCAATCACCGATCCTTTCATGAGTGTGAAATGGGGTCAAGTTTCGACAGGTTGACCGAGAATGTCTGAATCTAACCTTCAGGCTTTTATAAGTGGATAGAAATCCCTGTTTTTTAGCGCAGACCAAGGTCTGCTACTCCATTTTTTTAATTCTCGGTCAGCCTGTCGAAACTTGAAACTATGCGATTCCCGACGAATTGCAAACAGAATCGATAAGATAAGATTTGTCCCGTTGGATAGCAAAAATCCTACGGGGTTTACCATTGCCACAACCAAACCGGGTTTTGTGAATCCGGACACATCAGTTAATCCCATAAGAAATATTTTTTCTGACGGGTCTCGTTGTTAAATCTATAAGGACTTAGTTCCGCCCATACAACTGTATCTCATAGGGAAAAGACGGCGATTTCTAACGGGGTGAATATGATGACCCGGGCGACCAATGTATTTCCTGGGGGAAATGAGGTACTGAAAGCCTAAATGCCTAAAATACCTAAAGAAATCAGATAAACCAAAAAATAAAAGAAACCAAATAAACTAGATGGATCAGAAAAATCGAAGGAACTTTTTTGATTGACTAATGAAAGATTTTTTATATACTTAATATATGAAATATAGAATAGTAATTGGTCAAGATGAAGATGGTATTTTTATTGCTGAATGTCCCTCTTTACCTGGATGTATTTCTCAAGGTAAAACTCGTAGAGAAGCTTTACAAAATATTCAGGATGCGATCAAAGGATATTTAGAAAGCTTAAAAAAACATAATGAACCAGTTCTTCCTTCAATTGAAGAAGAAATTGTAGAAGTGGCAATTGAATAAATTACCAACATTATCAGGCAAATCTCTTTGTAAAATATTAAAGAAGATGGGATATGTCAAAGATCATCAAAGCAGGAAGCCATATCATTCTGAGAAATATACATACACCTTATCGCAGATTGACTGTCCCAAATCATAAAGAGATTGCTAAAGGTACTCTAAGAGCTATTATGCGACAGGCAGGATTAACAGCAAAAGAATTTGCAGATTTATTGATGAAATAGGAAATAAAACAAGATCATCCGTAGTAACAAATCTGCATTTCTATAAATCTATTGGCGAAGGCACGGGACATCGGGGTTTGGGGTCGCGCTGGGTTTGCACGGTCTGGGGTTTGCGGTCGAATCTTCACACTTCACATTAATGATCATTGACCCCGTTAAATACGCCTATATCAATAGTAGATAAAGATTTTTGAAGAAGGGCTACTTGACAAAATATTTCTTCGTCAACTTCTCGGACTGTATTATTTCACGAGGGCAGGCACCATAGAGAATTCAGGTAGACTTACTTTACCAGAGGATATGAGAACAAAAGTACCGGCAAAAGCCGCATGTCGGAATTTCGGTTTATCGAGGTGAAGATCCTGTATATGCGCGAGGAGTATTGTGTTTATGTCAGTGATAATGAGTTAGGTATTTTGAGTGTGAATGATTACACGATTTACCCCGTTAGAAATATTTCTTCTGGAAGGTTGAGTAATAGGTAAGCTATTCTAAAAAATGGCAAAAACAGTGAGGGCAAATTGCCAGAAATGGTATAAAATAATGTAGTTGCCCAATTTACCCCGTTAGATACATGGTGGTTTTAATAGTGCGGAGTTTCGGCCGAGACAGTTATCTAACGGGGTGAATTGGGCTTCTTTTAGTGCAATAACTTCGTTATTGCAATGCCTGATAAATCAGGCTACTACAATTTTAGAATAGCTAAACTGTTACAAGGTTGAGGATAAATTTAATGTTACGTTCAAGATTTCTAACGGGGCAGGCTGACCGAGAATGCCGGAATCCTGCCTTTAGGCATTTATAAGCAGATAAAAGCTTCCGAAATTTCATTAGTTATTTAGCGCAGACCAAGGTCTGCTACTCCATTTTTTGAATTCTCGGTCACCTGTAAAGATCTAACCCCAGAAGTGCATATTATAGGACTGAAAGAGGGTGCAGAGAAGGCGAGAAGCAGGTTCTTGAGAGAAAAATGTATTGACAAACAGTTATTATTTTATATAATAGAAACTTGAACAGCAAACCTGTTCAAAGGAGGATGTGTACGAAATGAAAAGGTATTCTGAAGATGAAATGAAAAAGCTTTTAGAAGCTTCTTTTGTTAGCGTAAAAGAGGGCGAGATCATAAAGGCTTCAGTAATCAAAATGACTGAGAATGGCGTTCTTTTGAATCTCGGACTTAAAGCCGAAGGTTTTTTACCTCTTGAAGAATTTGCAGCACCAGAAGATGCTGCAATTGGCAAAGACGTTTATGTATTTTTGGAAGCCTATGAGGACCGCGATGGGTTTCCAGTGATTTCAAAAAAGAAAGCCGAATTTCAGCTTGCCTGGGATAAAATAAAACATCTCTACGAAAACGGCGAACTTGCCATGGCTACCTTGAAGAAGCGCATAAAAGGCGGGTTTACTGTTGATATAATCGGCGTTGAGGCTTTCTTGCCCAGTTCTCAGATTGAATTCAAATCACAGGCTGAGATTGATGCTGCGATTGGTAACAAGGTTGGTGTGAAGATTGTAAAGATCAATATGATGCGCAAGAATATTGTCGTTTCCAGGAGACTTGCCGTTGAAGAAGAGCAGGTGAAAACACGTAAGATAATCTTCAGCAAGATAAAGGTCGGCGATATTATTGATGGTACAGTACGTAACATAACTGATTTCGGCGGTTTTATCGATATCGGTGGGATCGATGCTTTGCTTCACATAACTGATATCTCATGGTCAAAGATAACCCATCCAGCTGAGATCTTAAAGGTCGGTAGCAAAATAAAGATTAAGGTGTTAGTAATGGATCCTGAGACCGGCCGTATAGCTGTTGGTTTAAAGCAACTGTCTCCTCATCCATGGACAAAAATCGAGAAGAATTTCCCGGTTGGCGCAAGGATTAAAGGAAAAGTCACGAGCGTCGTTGACTATGGCGCATTTGTTGAAATTGAGAAGGGTATTGAAGGACTCGTTCACATTTCGGAAATGTCCTGGAAAAAAGATATCAAAGACCCGGCGAAAATTCTCAAAGTTGGTGATATTGTAGAGGCAGTCGTTTTGTCGATTGCTCGTGATGAACGAAGGATTTCGCTCGGCATGAAACAGACCGGACCAGATCCTTGGTCAACGGTCGATGAGAAATTCGAAGTTAATCAAAAGGTTGTAGTGAAAGTGACTAACCTCAAGGACTTTGGTGCTTTTGTGCAGCTTATTGATGGGGTTGAAGGTTTGGTTCATGTGAACGACTTTTTCTGGGATAAAAAGGTTAAGAAGGCTTCTGATTACTTGAAGAAAGGTCAGAATGTTGAGGCCGTGATCCGAATGATCGACCGCAGAAACCGTAGGATTTCTTTGTCCATAAAACACACAAAAGAAGATCCCTTTAACGGATTCACGGACCGCCACGATGAAGGTACAATGGTGATCGGAAAGGTCAGCGATATTTTGCCTAAAGGCATAAGGCTTATGCTTGAAGGAGGCATTGAGGAGTTTATCCCGGCGAACTATTTGGCACGGCGTGGGAAAAAGCCTAAGGATTTGTACAAGTTGGGTGAAGAAGTCGAGGTTATAATCAGGAAGATTAACCCCAGATTAAGAAGGATTATACTCAGCGAAAAAGAGCTCCATAAACCACGCGTCAAGAAAAAGGAACCGGTTAAGCCTAAGCCAACTGATAAGTTTACAATCGGTGATATTCTCGGTGCCAAAAATAAAGAAACCGATAAAACAAAATAGATTCTTTCACGACATAATTTGCAGAAGATAATTAACCTTGGCTGCAAACTGAATCAGTATGAGGGGTTTTGTTTGGCAAAGAAATTTGCCGACACCCCAAATTTGATTATTGTCAATACTTGTTGTGTGACAAAAGAAGCTGAGATCAAGTCACTGAGGAAATTCAGATCAGCAAAAAGGCAATATGCTGATCACAAGGTTATTGCGACTGGATGTGCCTGTCGGCTTGCCCCTGAAAAATTCCATGGTGCTGATCAAGTTATTGATAATGTGCAACGCAATGAGTTAATCAAAGGTATTCTTCCCGAACCGAAAAAATCCAGATATTTTCTGAAAATTCAAGACGGCTGTAATGGGAAATGTTCTTACTGTATCGTGGCAAAGATGAGGGATACAGTTGAAAGTAAATCGATAGAAGAGATCGTCAAGGAAATCAAATGGGCTGTGTCGCGCGGCTATCAAGAAGTTGTGCTTGTCGGTGCCAATATCGGTCTTTACGGTTATGATATTGGGTTGCAACTAATAGATTTACTGAAAGCGCTTAGTAAAATATCTGGTCTGCCGCGACTCAGGCTTTCGTCGCTTGAGCCTAATTTCGTCAATGAAGACTTGATTCGATGCCTGGAAGATTTGCCGTTTTGTCGGCATTTTCACTTGCCTGTACAGAGTGCTGATAACAGCATCCTGGTTGCGATGAAACGGCAGTACGACATCGTGTATCTTGAAAAGATAGTATCTCTGATAGCCAAGAGTTTCACTGATGTTGCGATTGGGGCAGATATAATCGTAGGCTTTCCCGGTGAAACGAATTATGAATTTGACAATACCTACAGGTTTATCAAAGAACAGCCATTTACTCATTTACATGTTTTTCCGTATTCACCAAGACCATTGACCAGCGCGTATATCCTGGGTGACCCAATAGACCGTAGAACAAAGCGACAACGCCTGTGGCAACTAAAGGATCTGATCAAGGAGAAAAACCACGAGTTCAGGAAGAGCCTTTTGGGTAAGTCGTTTGACGTTGTGATTGAGGGGAGGGATCCAGTACCGAAGGGATTAACGGATAACTATATCAAGGTATTTATCAATGGCGTGTGCAATACAAAGCGAGCAACCATTAAAGTTGAAAGGGTAACAGTTGATAAGACGTATGGGACTATATAAATACAGTCTTGCGATTTATCGGGTATCTCATATATTATAGCAGAGTAAAAAATGAATAAAAAGTTGGTCACCAAATGAATTGAAAGCGCGCATATTTTTATTCCCCTCCCTCGGTAATTTCAGTTGTCCGGCTGCTCCGCCACAAAGATAAAATATCTGCTTCCCCTTTTAGATTTATTAATTATTTTGTTGATTCACAAAACAAAGAGAGTTCTGAAAGAGTGTCTCGTGTTGTCTTTGCGAGCCCGCAGGGCGCGGCAATCTTACGAGATTGCGTCGTCGCTTTATCAAAAAAGATAAATTGGTTTTTTTGGAAAGGATAGAGACATGTCATTCCCGCGCAAGCGGGAATCTACGAATGGTTGGTTTGAATCTGGATTGCCCGGTCAAGCCGGGCAATGACAAGAGGTGGAAGTCGGGCAATGACAAGAAACGTATTGCCGAAGGGTTTTCCCCCTCGGCAATCGCCGTCGACCGACTTTAATCCCCTGTGGCATTTTGCGTAGCGGATTTTGTGCGTCTTGCCTTTTGGGCAATCCGCATCGCAATTGTCTGATTGCGAACAGGAATTACCGGTTAGGAAAGCTGCTTCACCTGGAACTGGCATTTCCTATCCGCCAGGTGGTATAGAGGAATGGCGCATACGACAACACATTAGCAAGCTAATGAACTCCTACATTTTGCACGATGAATCCCGCAATTCTATTTATAAAATTATAATACGAAACGGGATGAATCGTGCGACTACATTAATCAAGCAAGTTATGAACAGTTACAAAAAACATTGACGCAACCGTATAAATTATATATACTTATTCGCAAGTAGTAAGAAATTCTACGGAGGTTAGATGAACAGGAGAAAATTTATAAATGTCAGCAAAATCAAAGACAAGAGTTTACATTGAGCAAAGCCGAAGTGCACCGAAAAAATTCTATATCAAGACTTTTGGCTGCCAGATGAACAAGAATTGTAATGTTCTTGACAAAAACCAAAAAATGAGTAAAATCTATGTTGTATGAATATTTACGATAATTACTTATGAGATAACTAACATGAAAAATAATACAGCAAAAATATATCTCGGCCCTAAGGAAACAGAAGTAATTGCAAGACTTTCTTACGAGAAAGCAACATTAATTACAAAAGAACAGTTTGACAAGTGGTTTGAGTTTAATCCTGCACTGCGGAAACAGATAATCTTTAGGCTCAAGAAAAAAGGCATACTTACCACGATAAAAAGAGGCGTTTATTTTTATTCGCCGCTTGAATCAGGACCTGCCGGAAGTAATATAAATGAGTTTCTTGTACCTCCAATTTTCTTTCCCAAAAGCAACTACTACATAGGATACTCAACAATGTATAACTATTATGGCTTTACAGACCAGATTTTTCAGACAATGTACATTCTCAATACTTCTTTACAACGTGCGAAGACAATAGGCAATGTGCGATATAAAATGGTTAAAATACCTGCAAAAAGAATGTTTGGGCTTGAAAATATTAAGATAGAGGATACTGAAGTCATAGTGAGCGATAGGGAAAGGACTCTTGTGGATTTGATTTATTTTCCAGAGCCTGTTGGTGGGCTGAAGAGAGCATTTAGTATATTAAAAGAACAGGCAATGGACGGAAAAACAGATATTAAAATGCTAATTAAATATTCTGTAAAATTTCCTAATATTTCAATTAAAAAAAGGATTGGTTTTGCATTAGAGCAGGTAGGTCTGAAAGGCAAGACATTAGAGCCTTTGCTTAAGACCGTAAGAAATACATCCCTTATTACGCTTTATCCCTCAAAATCAAGAAAAGGAAGAATAAATATGAAGTGGATGGTAATTGAAAATGTTACATAGCAATAAAGATGAATTTCTGAAAGTTTTGGAGAGAACCTCTGCCCAGACGGGTTTTACTTTAAGACTTCTTGAAAAGGATTATTACATTACTATTGTACTTTCAGGGATAAGTATGTTAAGCAATGACCTGATTTTCAAAGGCGGAACATGCCTAAGCAAAATTTATTATTCATATTATCGTCTAAGTGAGGATTTAGATTTCACACTCAAACTGCCTGGTAATAAGTCAACGAGAGCAGTAAGGAAAAATGCCATTAAGCCAATAAAAGAGAAAATCAGGTCTTTTCTTAAGAAATATGACATGAGTATAAAGGATTTGGACAAAGCAGGACACCGGGAATCAACGCAATATATTTATTATCTTGACTATAATTCTGCCGTACTAAGCAAGAAGGAATCGATAAAACTTGAGATCGGCATGAGGTTCAATCCCCTTTTGCCCGTAGTTACAAAAAAAGTTAATCATAAATTTCTTCATCCTTTTACAAAAGAACCTCTTTTTGATACTGAATTAGTAAATTGTCTTGCGTTGAAAGAATTGGTTGCCGAAAAACTAAGAGCGGCTGCTACAAGAAAGATTATTGCAGGAAGGGATTTTTATGACTTAGGTTATCTTTTTAGAGAGAAGTCCAATTTTAAGGACAAAGAAGTGCTTGAACTTTTCAGGAAGAAACTTGAAGAAGATGGCTTTTCTTCTGAGTTGAGCAAATATCAGGTCAATCTTGGGAGGACAGACAAAGAAATTGATGAAATGATGTCAAGGATCGAGGATGAATTATTTCCCGTTTTGACACTCAATGAACAGAAATCTTTTAACATGGTCAAAACCCTTGATGAGCTTAATAAGGTATTTGGGGAAATCAAATAGGCTAATATAATGTCAACAAAATCAAAATCGTATAATAATTCACCAAAAAAATTCTACATTCGTACTTTTGGCTGCCAGATGAATAAAAATGATTCCTCAATAATAACCGATATTTTGGAAAGCAACGAGTATAAACGCACCCAAGACCCTGGTTGTGCTGATATTTATATTATTAATACGTGTTCAGTAAGAGAACACGCAGAACAGCGTGCCTTAGGACATATTGCTTCTTTGAAGCAATGGTCAGCCAAGTCAAAACGGGTAGTCGCAGTAGTCGGTTGCATGGCACAGCGTTTGGCTAATGAGATCACCAGGCAATATGCTTTTGTAAATTTGGTCTTGGGTCCTGACTCGTATCGTAAAATTGCTGAGTTTCTGGACCAAATACTTGATACCAGGACGAGAATTATCGAAACGAAGCTGGGTAATGAGGTCTACGGTGATATCTTTCCAAAGCGGACAGGCATAACTGATTTCGTATCGATTATGCGCGGCTGTGATAACTTCTGTACCTACTGCATTGTACCTTATGTCAGGGGAAGGGCGCGTTCCAGACCTGTAGATGAAATTATGAGCGAGATGCAAAGCATGGTGCACAGCGGCGTGAAAGACATCACCTTATTGGGGCAGAATGTCAATGAATACTCACATGGCAATACGGATTTTGCCGGCTTGTTAAACATGGTTGCTCAGACCCCTGAATTAGTGCGGCTTCGTTTTCTGACCTCACATCCAAAAGATCTGGATGACGCAATTATTAAGGCAGTTAAAAACAACGACAAGATATGTGAGTGGTTTCATTTGCCCGTCCAATCAGGGTGTGATCGGATACTTCAATTAATGAACCGCAAGTACACCAAGAATGATTTTCAAGAGCTCGTTCAGAGAATAAGACAGAACATTCCTGATGCAACAGTCACGACCGACATCATTGTCGGTTTTCCTACAGAGACAGAGGAGGAATTCCAGGAAACAGTTGGTTTGATGACAAAAATACAGTTTGACGATGCATACTTATACCGATATTCACCAAGACAAGGCACCAAGGCATTTGAATATGAGTCTCTGCCTGAATCGGTGATCAAAGATCGACTCAAGAGGATAATCGACGTTCAGAACAAGATAGTCATCAGCAAGGCAAGGCAGATGATTGGTCAAACATATGAAGTTCTTTTTGAAAGCCCGGCATTGGATAACGCGACGCGGGGTAAAACACGGGGTAACAAGAATGTTATTGTTGAAAAAGAAATTGCACCTGGTGTTTTGAGTAAAGTAACAGTAAAAGAGGTGAGAGGGAGGACCCCGATTGCCGAAATCATCAAATATTTTGGGTGTTGACAAATGGAGAATTATTGTTAATATATACTAATGTATAAATTTAAGTCATTCGGGAAGTTTGTAATTCAGATGTAAGAGGAGGTATTATGAAGAAAATAGGAGTAGGTATATTAGTGCTTGTTGTTTGTCTTAACGCGGCAGCGACGACACTAATAAGGCAAACAAATCCAATTTTCCTATACAACAACCAGAATCAATCCATAAATGCTCCGGTTGTGCAGAGTGATGTGGTGCCGTGTATTGACCAGGAAAACCATGGTGTGTTCATACCGATGGTCTATGGAAATGCGGGCAAGATAACGTTTTCTAATGGCATGTCGTTCGATACTAAGGTTTTAGGAAAAGCCGGCGAACTGAATCTGCCGCCGGAAATGCAGTATCGTCCTGACGAATCTGCGTATTATATTGTGCAGTTTAAAGGTCCGGTATATGAAGCGCAGAAGTCCTGGTTGAATAGTAATGGCGTGGTCATTCATTTCTATGTACCACATTATGGTTTTGTTTGTAGTATTGAAGATATGCGTGATGTTGAGAAGGTGCGTGCGGCTTTATCAGTGGCATGGGTTGGTATGTATCAGCCGGCGTACAAGGTATCTGGTTTATTCGAACATGTTGGTAATGAACATCGGGTTACAATACTAATGTTTATGGATGCGGATATCAGTGCTGTTTTGGCTGAGGTTGAGGTAATTACTGGCCGCGCGCAATTTGAGATTACAGACAATGGTATTAATAAGATGATTCATGGTATGGTTAGTCAGGAACATGTTAATGCTTTGGCGCGTATCCCTGGTATTTATTGGATAGAGCCGTATATTCAGCCAGTAACACATAATAATAATGTGCAGTGGATTGTCCAGGATGCCCAGAATAATATTCGCAATATCTGGGATAAGGGTATACGCGGTGAGGGTGAGATTGTCAATACTTCAGACACCGGTATTAATACCAGTCATTATCAACACCGGTCTGGAAGTTCAGCAATACCCACATGGGGTTATTACCCTTCACATAATGCCATTGTTGCATACGATTCAGGCGCTACTACAGGGATTACCTGGGGTGATTATAGTGGTTATCATGGTACACATACTGCAGGTACAATTACTGGCGACGACTCACCACATGCTGGTTCTAATCGTGATGGCATAGCCCTAAAATCGAAAATCTATTTCCTGGATATCGGCGATGCCTCAGGAAATCTCTTGATCTATGGTGACCTCAATGACCTATATATAAAGCCCTATAATCGATATTATCCTCCGACCAGGGCACATACCAGTTCTAACTCCTGGGGTGCTGCTGTTGCTGGTGAGTATACCTCAACCTCGCTTGCGGTTGATCAGTTTATGTGGGGACAAAAGGATTTCCTTTTATGTTTTTCTGCTGGTAATAGTGGACCATCTTCTGGAACAATTGGCGCACCGGCTTCTGCAAAGAATGTGGTGACAGTAGGTGGTTGCCGTAATGGTTCGACTACTCAGTATCAATCGATTTATGTCTGGGGCAGCCGTGGGCCATGTCCGGATGGTCGAATGAAACCGACTATCATTACCCCGGCGCAAACTGTCTATTCTTCCACCTCAGGAACAAGCGGCTACAGTAGTTTCTCAGGAACAAGTATGGCATCACCGAGCGCGGCTGGTGCGGCAGCATTGGTCAGGCAGTATTTACGCGAGGGCTGGTATCCAACTGGTTCGCAGACTGCTTCGGATTCATTCACGTTTATTAGTGCCGCGCTATTAAAAGCAGTCCTTGTCAATTCAGCTGATGACGATATTTCGGGTTATCAGGTTCCTGACAATAATATTGGCTGGGGCAGGGTAGACCTTGATTCGACGCTTTACTTTGCCGGTGAGGCGCGCAAGACTTTATTGGTTGATAATACTCCTGGTGTACTGACTGGTGAGCAGGTTGACTATCATTTTAATGTTCCTTCAGGTGCTAACAATCTTAAGATTGCTTTAGTCTGGACTGATTACCCAGGAAATCCAGCGGTCCTGACTCAGATTGTGAATGACCTGGACTTGGTCGTCACGATCAATGGTACATATTATAATGGTAATCAGTATTCAGGTGGTCAATCAGTGGCTAATCCAGCAGGTCGTGATTCATTGAACGTGGTAGAGTGTGTGCGTCGGAACAGTCCATCGTCGGGTGATTACCGGGTGAGCATACTTGCGCGTAATGTGCCGTGTGGACCCCAGCCATTCAGTCTTGTTATCACTTATAATGCAGGAGCAATTGCTGGCGTTGTGATCCTTGATAAGTCCGTGTATAGGGCAAATGATTTTGTGGTTGATACGGTACGTATAAGAGTAGAAGATACAAACTATGGGGCTCCAGGTTCAATTGATCAGGTAATGGTAGTAATCAATAGTGCTATAACTGAAACACAACCTGAGACATTATACTGTACAGAGCTCGCGGCGAATGCGTATGTATTTACAGGTGAAATGCCGCTGCTCTTTCACAAACCAGTACATGGTGATTCAAAGTTATCAGTAT
The DNA here is from genome assembly GCA_030609135.1 of Candidatus Stahliibacteriota bacterium. Taxonomy (GTDB): domain Bacteria; phylum Hydrothermota; class Tepidihabitantia; order SM23-42; family SM23-42; genus JAUVZL01. The sequence continues at coordinate 11,597 of JAUWCU010000040.1, forward strand.
GCCAGGATGATACAATCCACGTGGCATATACTGATGCAAATCCTTCCTATACCTCAATAGCCTGGGCTGGCGTTGATGCTTCGTATTTTGTAATTAGCGATGTTCACTGCGAGAACATTGAGGCGGATATGGTTGATGTAGTGTGGATAACCAATGAGAATTCCAGCTCGACGGTCTATTATGGTATTGATCCAGGTAATTTAAATCAGGTTGTTTCGCTTGATACACCATATGTAAACACACACCGCGTCCACATTGCAGGTCTCAGCGAAACGACTCGCTACTACTACGATGTTGAATCAAGAGACTTCCGAGGAAATGTGGTGCGTGATAATAATGGTGGTCAGCACTACTCATTTAGCACCGGAAGTTTCGCCGGTGTCGATATTCTGGTTGCGCTTGCAGATGGAACTGATGGAACAACCCCAAACGGCCAGGCTTTACCTGATTTGCAATACCGTTTCCGAAAGGCGATAGAAAGTGGAGGTTGGTCATACACCTGGTGGAAAACTTCAGATCATGGTGGTGAGATACCTGCTCGAGATATGATGAAGAATTACAAGGCAGTATTTGTGCCCTGTGAAGATGAATATCCACCATACCTTCGCGCCCAACAGGAGACAATCAAGGTTTATCAGGAGAACGGTGGAAGGATAGCCTTTGCCGGTCACGATTTTCTCTGGTTTGCCTGGGATTATAGTACGACTCCTGGTTATGATAGTTTGTGGTGTAAAAACTATCTCCAGGGACGGTACGTCAGTGATATTACCCCGCCCGGAAACTATGACATCTATGGTGTTGCAGGTGATCCAATAAGTGGTGATTATACTGGTGGTGTGTTTTATAGTCCTCACCGTGATGGTGCATGTGCTGATGAAATGCAAGGAATAAATAATCCACCGAATGGATGGGATACTGGAACATCGACGAATATCTGGCGCTGGAACGCAATAAACGGTATGCTCGTCGGCACAAAATGGGAATCTGACAATCCGCACGGAACACCAGGTGACGGTGTCTGGGGTGGACATCGCACAAGAACAGTGATGAATGCTTTTTCAGCTACTCAGATGGATACGTTATTATTACCGGATATTCTCAACAAAGTATTTATCTGGCTCATTGGACACGACCATCCTGACGTCACGGTTAGCTCACCGCAAGGTGGTCAAACCTATTCATCGAATCCGATTTCGATCGCTTGGACCGCCTCAACACATGGTGGTGCGTCAGTTGATACAACCTGGATTGAATATTCATCTGATCAGGGACAAACCTGGATTGCATTAATATCAGGCACCGGTGTGACCTCGCCCTATTTCTGGGATATCAGTAGTTTGACCAATGGTTTACGATATCGTGTCAGGGTAACTGTTTGTGACAAGGATGTTTACCCGTCAATGAAAGGTTTTGATGAAACAACAAATTTCACGATCAGTATTCCGGGCAATGATTACATAGGACCAAAGGTTATCCCGCAGTCGATGACGGTTCAATATAACCCGATGATAGTGACCGCGACTAATGTTCTTCTGCCGATCGCCGCGGCGGTCAATGATTCTCTTAGTGGTTTAAATGATATTGCAGCTGCTGAGTGGTCTTTGGGCTCTAACCCTGCTTCGCCAGGTTCGGGGTATGCAATGGCCGCTTGTGATTGTTCGTTCAATCAGATTCAAGACGCAGTGGTAGATACTATGGATTGTACATATAACCCCGGTGTTACTAATGTCTGTACCCTGTGGGTACGTGGACAGGATGCAGCCACAAATTGGGGATCAGCGTTAATGCGGACATTTACAATAATTGACGGCCAGATAATAATTGGTGTTTCTGAATCAGGTAAACTGATCCCGTTTCACTTTTCGCTATCCAACCCAATTCCTAATCCGTTCACAAACCAGGTAGCGATTTCTTATGGCATACCTAAATCTGTGCAAGTTAGTCTTAATATCTACAATTGCCTTGGTCAGGTCGTCAAAACACTGGAAGATGGCGTAGTCGACCCTGGTATTTACAAGGCTGTGTGGAATGGTACTGACAACTTAAATCGTAAAGTTAGTGCGGGTATATATTTTTACAAATTCACGAGTGATGAATACACGTCGACGAAAAAGATGGTGATGGTGAGATAGATTGTGCGAAGGGGGCAGGCTTAGCCTGCCCCCTTTTTTCATTTACAGGTAGATAAAGTGTACAGGCATGGAAGATATTAATAAACACATAGACCAGACTATATTAAAACCCTCAGCTACAAAAGCTGAAATTATGGCATTCCTATGTGATGTTGAGAAGTATGGATTTTATGCAGCAGTTGTCAATCCATGCTGGGTTTGCTTAGTGCGCCGGGCACTTACTAAAGACATTAAGGTATGCAGTGTTGTTGGTTTTCCGCTTGGCGCATCAACCACTAAAGCTAAGGTATATGCGGCTCAGGATCTCATTGCTATGGGTTGTGATGAGATAGATATGGTGATGAATATTGGCAGATTTAAGGGCAAAAATTATAAATATGTGAGTAAAGAAATAAAAGCAGTTGTTAAGGCAGCACAGGGAAGGATTGTAAAGGTCATTATTGAAACCTGTTTATTGACTGATGATGAGAAAAGGGCTGCCGCAAATATTGTTAAGCAAAGCGGAGCGAAATTTGTAAAGACTTCAACTGGATTTTCAAGTGAAGGGGCTAAAGTAGAGGATGTGGCTTTGCTGCGCAGGGTTGTCGGCCCTAAGTTTGGTGTCAAGGCTTCAGGAGGGATCAGGCAGCGCATTTTTGCTGTAGAGCTCATAAAAGCTGGAGCCAATCGTATCGGTACATCAGCTGGTGTTCAGATTATGAACAGTGGTTAAGAAGCAAGAAGAGACATTCGTGAATTAAGTCCTATAATATCGAGATTTATTCAATTTACCCCTTGACAAAGGGGAATTTTTTACTATAATATATCTATTAAAAGGAGGTGTAAACTAGATGACAAAGATAACTGTCTACGAGGGCGAATCATTTGATAATGCGATACGTCGTTTTCGTAAGTCGGTTGAACGTGCTGGTATTTTAAGAGATGTAAAAAAGCATGAGATATACGAAAAACCGAGCGAAAAAAGAAAAAGACGGCTTATTGCGGCACGCAAAAAGGAACAAAAACGACAGCGGGAGGAAATATAGGCAGGACCCATGCCGAAGTGGTATTAGAACTCCCGAAAGTCCTTAACATACTTGCTAATTACTGCAGTATATCCGCTACCCGGGAAAAAGTGAAGAGGGTATCTCCTTTTACGACTCAGAAGATCGCGGAGCATGAATTGAACCGGGTGAATAATATAATGAAAAGCGGTGAGTATGTTCAACTCTATTGCCCGTTTGAGCCGAGATATTTAGAAAATAAATTGGCTGTACTACCTTATTTAACGGCTGAACAATTAGTTAAGTTAAAGGATTGGTTTAAATTCATCCATAATATAAAAAGGAAATTCAGTACATGTGCAATCAAGGTATACTTTAGTAAACTCGGTAATTACCATGATATCGTGAGTACAATCGAGGATAAAATTGATGATAATGAACAGATACTCGATAAAGCATCTCAAGAGCTATCTAGGATACGCGTGCAGAAAAAGAAGCTGCACAGTCAGATTAAGCAGATTTTGAATACCGTCCTGATGAATCGACAAAGCATTTTTTCAGACTTGAATATAGTTGAGAGAGAGGGTAGGTATGTGTTACCAGTACTACGCAACTTTAAGAACGATATCTCGGGGATTATTCATGCCTATTCAAATACAGGTGAGACGGTTTTTATTGAACCGGTGGAGATTACTGACAACAGTGCTCGGCTTCGAGGGTTAGATGATCTTGAAAACGAGGAAATCAAACGTATTCTCAAAGGTTTGACCGATATAATACGCTCTGATATTACACGTATCGAAGCAGACATTGATACTATTATTGATCTTGATATGCTTTTTGCCAAGGTGCGATTTGCTCAGGATCTTAAGGCAAATATGCCCATTTTCAGTGACAATGTGAGTATTTATAATGGTTATCATCCAATCTTAAAGCGCCTTATTGAAAATGTCATTTCCTTAAACCTGAAAATGAACGGACAAAAAAAAATCCTTTTGATTTCGGGACCTAATGCTGGCGGTAAAACCGTTGTTCTCAAAACTGTTGGGCTTCTTGCACTCATGGCAAAATGTGGTTTATTTATCTCTGTTGATGAAGGCAGCACAATACCTTTTTATGATGAAGTGTATGCAGACATTGGGGATGAACAAAGCATAGAATCTAATCTCTCAACATTTGCTGCCCATATCAAGCAAATTAAATATGCTTTAGAAGGAAACAAGAAAAGCTTGGTTTTGTTAGACGAACTAATGAGTCAGACATCAGTGGAAGAGGGTTCAGCTTTAGCAATAGCTATATTGGAACATTTTGCGAGCCGGGGAAATACTGTACTGGCAACAACTCATAATGAAGATTTGAAGGTATTTGTGAGCCGTCGTCAGGATATGATGAACGCCGGGATGGAATTTATTGATCGACCAACCTACCGATTCATATTGGGTATCCCGCAACCGAGTAATGCAATTAAGTTGGCTGAAAGTCTTGGTATTGCCAGACAGGTGATTAGCAATGCGATTGGTCATCTCGACAAAGATAAGATGTCAGTGAACACACTATTTGAGGACCTGGCACGTGAGCTCAAGGCAATTAAAGAGCAAAGGCAGAGGTTGTCCGGCCTCATTAATGAATACGAGGTAAAGCTCGGTGATTTGAATATGAGAAAAAAGCAGGAACTGAGCGATTTGAAGGAGAAATACAAGAAGGAATTGATTGTTTCCAAAAGGAGTATAGAGAAACTCATCAAGGAGTTGAAAAAAAGACCAAAGCCTGAAATTGTGCATACGATTAGGAAGTTTTTTGAAGAAAAGCTGAAAGTGGAAGAGAATCACGAACCATACTATCCAAAATTAGGTGAAATGGTAAGAATTAGACAGCTCAAGAAGACTGGTCAAGTTGTTGAGGTTCATACCGGGAAGTTTAAAATCAGTCTTGACAACATATTTTACTGGGTTGGACCTGAAGAACTTGAGCAAGTCGACCAGTTCTAATTGCACAAAATGATTGAGAAAGAAAAGATCGAAGAGATTAAGAGACAAACTGACATAGTCGGTTTAGTATCTCAATATATTCAGTTGAAAAAGGTAGGTAAGAACTATCGAGCTTTGTGTCCATTCCATTCGGAAAAAACGCCTTCTTTTTATGTGAATCCTGAAAAGGGAATTTTTTACTGCTTTGGGTGTAATAAAGGTGGAAATGCGATAAATTTTCTTATGGAATATGAAAAAATGGATTTTCCAACCGCAGTTAAGTTATTGGCAAAGAACCTCGGTATTGAAATCGAAACGTCAAAAGGTTTGAAATACAAGGAGATTTACGAAGCCAATGAAATCGCGTGTCAGTTCTATGCTTTATGCCTTTCTAAAAATATCGGTAAAAGAGGTCGGGACTATTTGGCCAAACGAAACATAGATATTGAGAAATTGCAGGATTTCCAGCTTGGCTATGCGCCGTTGTCTGGTGGTCTAGTAACCTATACAAGGCAAAAGGGTGTATCCAAGCAAGCACTTTTTAAAACTGGTCTTATCTCTCAATCAACGTCAAGCAGGAGTCTTGAGGTGTTCCGGGATCGTTTGATTTTCCCAATCCTTAACTTGTCTGGAAGAATCATTGGTTTTGGTGGGCGAAGCATCGACGATCAGCACAGACCAAAATACCTTAATTCTCCAGAGACACCGATATTTAAGAAGGGCGATATCCTCTATGGCCTTTATCAGGCTAAAAAAGCAATACGCACCAAGAACGAAGCGATCCTTGTTGAAGGTTATTTTGATCTTTTGAGTTTGTTTCAGCAAGGCATTGATAATCTCTGTGCACCTTTGGGCACGTCTTTAACTGAAAAACAAGCAATATTGATTTCTCGTTTTGCTAAAAAGGTAAATATTCTATTTGATGGAGATTTATCGGGTATGAAAGCTGCGCTGCGTGCGATAGGTTTGCTTATTAACGTACAGGTGGATGTGTTCGTGACTTCACTGCCAGAAGATACTGATCCTGACCGTTTTATAAATGAGAGCGGCGCTGACGTGTTGAAAGAGGCCATTAAATCTGCAACAGATTTTTTCCACTTCTATAAAAAGATGTCAAAACCTGAGACTGTTGAACAGGAGGTTGTTTTAATAAAAGATCTCATTCAAATAATCGGTAATATACATGATCCCATCAGATTTGACAGGTATTTGAAATACGCATCCCATGTTTTTGACATCCCGGTTAAAACAATAAAAAAAGCGATGCAGCGTACTGACGTTACTGATAAGCCAGTCGCGCGAGTAAAGACCACGACTGAAGAATGGCTCATCGCCATGATTCTAAATCTGCGCGAACACTTCGCGCAGATCAAAAGTATACTGGTTTCTGAAGATTTCAGTGAACCGGGTATTAAACGGCTTTATGAGCAACTTTTAAAAGATGAAAAAATTGATATTGATGAAGTCTTAGCTAGTATTAGTGAGGAGCTTCGGCAGAAAATTTATTCAGTTTTAATGCGGGATGAATCGATTTCCAAACAGTATTTTATAAAAGCAATTATGAATTTTAAAAATGATGTAGAAAAGAGAAAGATAGGCGCTAAAATCAAAGAAGCAACAGCAAAAGGTGATGATGCATCTGTAACAAAGTATCAGAAAGAGCTTCTGCGTATCAAATCAACTGTTGTTGTGTTGAATCAAAAATTGTAGTACAACAAAGGAGTGTGAATTGAAGTATTCCCGGAAGTTATTTGATAAAGCCAAGACTGCGGGGAAAATATCTCTAGGTGACATTAATAAACTAGTGCCGGATAAAGCTAGTGCCGAGGAAATAGATGAGGTTTTGGCAATGTTATCGAGTCATGGTATAACTATTGTACAGGACGGCAAGCAGGCGCCAGCAAAGCGTACTCGCACCAAGCGATCCCTGAGGCCCGAAGAACCGATCAGGGCGTATTTTAAAGAACTTGCCAAGTACGATCTACTGACCAAAGAGGAAGAGTATGAATTAGCCGTGAAGATAGAAACCGGTTATCGGATGATTGAACGTCAGTTTCTGCCGTTCCCGTGCGCGATAAGTGCGATTCTTGAGACATGTCGGCAAGTTGAGTTGTGTCATAAAAGCCTGGACCAGATTTCACGTGTCGAAATCGAGACGATGATGGACAAACGGACATTCTGGGGAGAGCGTCAACGTTTTGTACGCCGCGTTAAATCAATTGAGAGGGATTATAGTTCATTGATTTTGCTTTATAAAAAATACCGCCGGGATAGATCAAAAACCATAGAATGGAGGATTTTTGAAAAAGAGGAACGGATTCTAAGAAAACTTGCGGTTCTTTCTTTGCAACACAGTGTTGTGAACGTAGCGATCCATGCATTTAAGGATAGGATTACACGTTTGACTGGAGTTTTGAAAGTACTTCCAAAGTTAAGGAATAAAGAGGAGATTCAATTCCACACAAAAGAGAAAAGAGTTCTCGTAAAAGAATTGAATATTGACAATAATAACATTGATGAAGCAATAATGATCATTGGAACATGGGAGGACCTTATCAACCGTGCCCGTCAAAGGATGATTGAGGGTAATATGAGATTGGTTATTTCGATCGCAAAGAAATATGTTAATCGGGGTTTAGAGTTTGCTGACCTCGTAGGCGAAGGCAACAACGGTTTGATTAAAGCAGTTGAGAAATTCGACTACCGAAAAGGATACAAGTTTTCTACCTATGCAACGTGGTGGATTAGACAGGCCATAACTCGAGCAATTGGTGATCAAGCAAGGACCGTACGTGTTCCTGCTCACATCCTCGATACTATGAATAAGGTGGCGCGGGCGCAGCGTGATATGATTCAGGATTTAGGCAGGGAACCGACCGTTGAGGAGATTGCAAGCCGTTTGGATATTCCAATGGACAAAGTGAGAATGGCTCATAACATCTCTCTAATCCCGATTTCTTTGGACAAACCTATTGATGATGAAGAATCGAGTTTTGTCGGTGATTTCATAAAAGATCCTCTGGCTGATTCGCCCTCGCGCCGGGCAGCCATTTCCGTGCTCAAGGACCGCTTCAACGAAATATTGAAAGATCTACCCAAACGTGAGGAGAAAATCATCAGGTTACGATTTGGCTTGAACGACGGTATGCCCAAGACGCTCGAAGAGGTTGGCAGGATGTTCAATATTACTAGAGAAAGGGTTAGGCAAATCGAGGCAAAAGCGCTTAAAAAGCTGCGCCATCCGACAAGGATTCGCAAGTTGCAGATGTATAAAGACCTTATCGATTGAAGATTTTAGATTGCAGAATAAAGATGAGAATTGTGCTATTGACATGCCGTATGGATTGAATATAATAACCACATGATAAAATCAAAAAGTGTACTCAAGAATATCAGGAAATCAGTGCGACGACGCAAAGCTAACCGTGCTAAGAAACGAGGGTTAAAGGATGCAATAAAAAAATATAATAAGACAACAACACAGAAACAAGCTGAAAAAATGTATCCTGATGTGCAATCCATAATTGATAAGTCGGTTCAGGATGAATTGATAAAGAAAAACAAGGCTGCGCGCTACAAATCACAGTTATCAAAGCGCCTCCATAAACAGAAATAACCCCAACTTACTAAGGCGAACATATAATAGTGTCAGTGGATTTCGTTAGCCTGTTGCACTATTGTCACTCTGAATCCTGACCTGTCCTGAACTTAATTCAGGACCAGGACAGGTTTATTTCAGAGTCTCACTTTATCGAGATTCCGAAACAAGTTCGGAATGACAGTTTCCACAACATAATTGAAACTATTATATGTTCGGAGTAATAAAACAAAATTTTTATTCAGCACACCAGCCAAGTGTCAGAAACTTGGACACATCTTTATCCCTTGATTTTTACAGTTTCAATAGAACATGCCGAAATTTCGCAGATTTTGTAGTGGCAGACCTTGGTCTGCTCAACCTGATAATCG
>JAUWCU010000156.1 GCA_030609135.1 Candidatus Stahliibacteriota bacterium
AAATATGTCTCATATTCACCCGATTTGTACATTAGATTTAAAACTTTGCCTTTGAGGCGAGGACTATTGTAAACAGACTTGCAAAAATCACATTCTCTATACTCAAAATAGTCAATAGTTATCTTATGATTATATTTATGGCTATTACAAATAGGGCACTTTACTTCTTCGAAATAGTCTTGATTGGGGCTGCCATTCTCATCAAAATATTTCTTCATACTTTCCTTGTAAAAGCGATAAACATCCTCTAATGCCTCACGTGGCTTAAGTTCCACTAAATTAATCTTAATCCTGTCAATCGAGGTAATGGCATTTATACTCATTTTCATGACCTCACTTTAAAAGAGAGAACTTTTTTTCTGTAAAATAGTACACTATCTAAAGAGCATGGTTGCCCAATCCTTATTGACACCTATCCTATCAATGCCTTATGGATTCTTTCAGACGCAGTCGAACTTTCCAGACACAGATCATCTGGATTGCCAGACCAATGTTTCTCAACATGAGAGCCATATAGAACGCCGACCAAAGTATCGCGAAAAGATTCATAAGATGTGACTCGGAGACCATCAAGCAAGTTATCACGTGGATCAGGAAGGAAGGTACACCGAAATCCGGGATCAATGAAAAAAGTGGGAATATTGTGGGCGATTAACTCGTAACCCATTGTCGAGCCATATGTCACAACACAACGCGAACTAAAAGCAATTTTGTAACTATTGCCAGCTTTGGGCAGCACCTCTACACCAGAACCAAAAATTATCTCATTCTCAATTTCATCCTCTCCGGCACTACTATGATGTTTAATTACAATGCGGTATAAGGGATGTTCCTTTTTAAAACGAACAAGCCAACGAATTGAATTATAGTAATCATCCATAAATTCAGCATACGAATCAATACGTTCGTATGCGTTCATCGTATTTATCCCAAGCATAACAACATCGAACTTCTTCTGAACATCTACTCGATCACTAAACCAATAATACTCCATAAACATAGATCCTACTGGTATCACACGACCTATCCTGCCGCCATATTCGAATGCCCTTTCCGCTGTACGGTTTCCAAGAGCAAAAAAATAATCTATATCAATATAATAGCTTAATTTATCAAGCATCAAAATATTTTTTTGTATTGTAGCTGACGCAATCCCACCCATTTTCTTAAATAGATGGTTTTTTATAGCATTAGTTTTATAATGCCTTTCCTGAATAAGGTAATCTGAACGGCAAGATTTAAACAACGACCTGTAATGCATAAAACTTTTTATTATATGCATAGATACTGGAATCAAATTAACTCCCGTTTTTAGCGATGCTTTAACGCATAACAATATCCCTAAAAATAACTCATAACGTAAACACCTGAGAACCTCAAGACGATCGTAATATTTAAAACCAGGCAATAATTTAATATTGTAACCAGGGTGCTCAACTTCAATTAAGTCGTCGCTTGTGACCACAAGGACATTTTTCTTACCAAACAGATTTATTAGTTTCGAGAACCTGCATAATTCATGACTTGATGCAATATCATCTACTATAAGTTTATACCGAGCTTTCTCCGCATATTTCCGGGAATAAAGAAGTGCATAGATAAGAGCCCCAATATATTTTACAATTGAAAACGGAATCCATCTAAAACTCAAATCTTTTCTAAACCGTGCCCTTTTATATTTATAAGCCCTTACTATATCGCTCTTAAGCTTTTGTTTTACTACTTCTTTTGGAAGCAAGTACTTCTTTTCAAAATAGTGATACAATTGGGTTAACTCTTCTTGATCGGCAAATTTATCGATCAGGTGCAGAAGATCATCACAGGACTTCTTAAAGTCGGCATTTCTGTCATGAGAATAGTTTGTCAAATCAACAACTGATGCTTGTCTCATCATTTTCCCCTCATATGAGATGGTGTATCTCACCCATACTTTGGAAGCTACCTGAATCTATAATCCTACCACCATCGAGCTTATAGATTACATCACAGTCTCGCAGTGTCGAAAGCCGATGAGCGATAATTATCATGGTTTTCTGGGACCTGAATCCGTCTATAGCCTCTACCACATGTTTTTGAGTTTCATCGTCAAGAGCAGCCGTGGCTTCGTCCATGATGATGACTTCTCGCTTATGGTAGAACGACCGCGCCAATGCAACACGCTGCCGCTCACCACCTGAAAGCCTGACACCACGCTCTCCGACGTAGGTCTCGAGACCAGCGGGTAGCCGGTTCACCACTTCTTTGAGCTGGGCCACCTCAATCGACCGGACGACTTTTTTCTCATCGATATCCTCATTATCTATTCCAAAAGCAATATTTTTTCTTATTGTATCATCAATAATAAATACGTCTTGAGGAATATAGGCGACAATATCCAGCCATTTGCGGAGGTCATTCCTTATGGGCACACCATCGACTTGAATGGCACCTTGCTGTGGTTCCAGCAGACCAAGGAGAATATTTACCAGCGTAGTCTTGCCGGAGCCGGACTTGCCAATAAGACCTATAGATTGACCATGCTTGATGCACATTGACATGTTAGATATCGCGTCTATCTCTGTCCCTGGATATTGATAACTGATATTTTTGACTTCAATTTTGGCAAAGTTGAGATCCGTCTTAACAATATTGTGATTGGTTTTTAAGCATTGAATATCAAGGGACAAAGGATTTGACTCAATCTCACGCAACTCATTAAGATCAGCGTAAAGCTCATTCATAGCATAGCTGGAAAATCGCATGCTGGTTAGTGATCCACTTATTTGGTTAGCTGAAGGTATAAGGCGTATAGACGCAACACCAAACATCCCGAGTACAGGGAACACGTTGGCACCGTCTTCTTTCATCAAAATGGCAATTATACTCAGCCCGACCACAAAGGTAATTATGGCGGACTCGAAAAGGTAGCGTGGGATAACCTTCAGTGCTTGACATTGACTGCTAATGTCAGCGAAATCGACTGCGCAGTCTTTCACTTTATTATGGAAATAGAGTTCCCGACCAAATACACGGATTTCCTTGAGCCCACCAATTCCTTGACTAACGCCTTTAATGATCCCCTCAGAAGCTTTTGCAACTCCTTGCCCAGCTATCTGAATGCGATGCTTGACCACCTTGTCATATAACAGATATACAGAAGCCAATACAAAAGCCATGGTTAGCATGGCGACAAAATTGGTAGTAGCGAGTAATCCCAAAATCATTATAACGACGACCATCTCAGACAAAAGCCTGAGTGATGCCATAAGGGTGTGATGTGAATAGTTGCCGGTATGGCCGCTGGTGGCTTGAATAAGCGATGCAGTATTACGTTTAATATGGAAATGGTAGGGCAATGCCTGATAGGCTGACATCAGCCGACATATCAATTCACTCTGACGATTTAAAGCAAACCTCACAATTTTTTTTTGCACCCAGTAGGCACTGAAGCCCTTGAGATAGAATACAAAAACGATGATTAAGCCAAGAACGATTAGGCCATTGTGAACGTCTGTAATACCAAGAATCGACCTGAAACTTGTCCATAAAGTGTATTCGGATAATGTCTCCGGTGTAATGACCATAGCAATAAACGGAGCAATAAGACCGATACCCAGCAAATCCAACATTGAAGACAACAAAAAAAGACCAACAAGGGGGATTAGTCTCTTGCGTTTGTCGCCTAAGATGTAAAAGTATTTATGAAGGTAATCGCGCATTTGTTTTAGGTGTTTGTGGGTACCGCCTGCTACAGCCCTATGGCTTGCCCTGCCGATAAATCATTTCACAGAAATCAAAATCCTCCTGGAAGTCTACATCCCAGGAGGAGACCCTATCCAGATAGAAAAAATATGGTGATGTCCCCACACATGATCCCCAGCGTACCATGTCTTCCCGCCGCAAGATATTGACTACGAAGGACATGGCACAAACGCCTGAAAGATCCTGAGATTTTGGCCAGGGTTTAGGTTGAAAATTGACTGGCTTGCCATTATGAAAAAGATAGTCTTGAACATCAACCACACTTAGAAGACAATCATATTTAGAATCTAAACTTCGATAGGCTTCCACAGCCCTGTCGTAAACTTCTGATTCCGCTAATGGATTCGTGACGTTTATCCAGGCAATATGCTCTCCTGTAACTTCAGAAGCAATATATGAATAAACCTCACTCATAGGAATCACGCTTGTTGAATACTTAGGGTCACGCACATGGACATCAAAGCCTTTTCCCCTGGCAATGTCCAACATC
>JAUWCU010000152.1 GCA_030609135.1 Candidatus Stahliibacteriota bacterium
AATAGGTAAGTTTTTCCTAAATTGTAGCGGTCGGATTTATCCGACATAATGAAAATATCCGAAAATTTGTGCGATGAATCGCACCGCTACAATAATTGCTACGTTTTTTATATCATTTTTAGGAAAAACTAAACTATTACCAATCCCCTTGGGATTCCAATAATTTGTTTGAGTATCGGAGTAGCGCGTAAGGCGAAGTAATTCCCTTACAACAGGAATATCAGCGCCACACCGATGATCGTGACAATAGTCCCCAGGATGGCGGCTAATGTGATTTTTTCTTTAAAAACCAAGTAAGATAACGGTATAAGGAATACTGGCGGTAAAGCCATCAGGGTAGAGGCGATTGCGCCTTGATGATATACTAAAAAAAATCGAACCGATAGACCAGCACAGAGCAGTACCCAGGGCAGCTATTTCACCAAAAAAACTGTTCAAATAATTCTCCTATGCCTCTGTCTATTCATGATAATTGAAAAATCAAAAAAATCAAGTGGGTTTAGGTTGGCGGGTTGACGCCATTGATAATTTCGTTATCTTGAAATAGTCGTCGATTCGGTGGTTGCCGTATCTTCATTGACATTTCAAAGATTTGTTATATAGTTCTATTATGAAAAGTCTTGAAGAAATAAGAATGATTCTCAAGAAACATAAATCAATCGTTGAAAAGCGATTCAAAGTCAAAGAAATAGGTATTTTTGGATCGTACGTAAAAGGCGAACAAAGAGATAATAGTGATATAGATATCCTGGTGGAGTTTTATGAACCGATTGGGGTTTTTGCATTTCTAGACCTTGAAGAATACCTCACAGGATTGTTCAACACGAAAGTTGACCTTGTATCAAAGAAAACCTTGAAACCAAGAATTGGTAAATACATACTTCAAGAGATGATTTCCGTATGACAAAGAAAGATTATAGAGACTATATTGAGGATATCATTACATCTATTGATGAAATAGCAGAATTTATCGGGACGATGACATTTGATGATTTTATTAATGACAGAAAAGTATAATAGTGTTCCATGGAAGAAAATGGCTGGGATGAGAGATAAACTCATTCATGAATACTCTGGAGTGGATTTGGGAATTGTATGGCAGGCAATAAAACAAGATCTTCCATCAGTGAAACCACTTATTGTAGAAATCCTGAAAGAATTAGAACATAGTCAATAATACTGTTGGTGCTAGTACAATGTAACATTAATTTCCGATAGCTGTCATTCCCGCCCCGTATCAAGTACGGGGTAAACTCCAGCGGGAATCCAGAAAGTTGCTTACTATGGATTACGTCCTCCGGCTTGACCGGAGGATCAAGCTTGTCCTCTGACTTGATCAGGGGATCGGGCAATGACAATATAGTAGATTATCAATAACTTACATTACAATGCACTAGTGACAAGTACTGAGTTATTTGGGAGAAGTCAAATAGTTATGTTATTGCGCTTGTTTTCTTTTCTCGGCAATTTGTCTTAATGCTTCAGGTGTAACCGCTGTTTTCGGGTTCCGTGATTCTGCTAACTCTCTTATTTCTTCTGCGGTGACTGTCATATTAGACAGAAACTTGGACACATCTTTATCCCTTGATTTTGAATTTATCAAATGAACTCCGAACATCAAATAGTTCTCATTTTAGGTAATGGATATAGAAACTCTATGAATCGGGTTGCCTGATGAACCCCGCTCCTTTATAAGGAGCGGGGGTAAATTACCTGTCTACCTCAGGCAGAGGCGACTACATCATAA
The DNA here is from genome assembly GCA_030609135.1 of Candidatus Stahliibacteriota bacterium. GTDB lineage: Bacteria > Hydrothermota > Tepidihabitantia > SM23-42 > SM23-42 > JAUVZL01. Next base: position 1,748 of record JAUWCU010000152.1, read on the forward strand.
AGGAACTTCTCGATGCGCCCCTTTTGGGGGGACTTACTCGAAGAGTAAAGAGTTACTGTTCCTCTCACCTTGTTCGAGACAGGCGAGCTTTGTCGAGAACATACATTTCGTGGATGATATGAGAACTATTTTATGTTCTCCTTAGTAATACACCCTCTCCCTTTTTAAGGGAGAGGGATGGGGTGAGGGTTTCCCAAAATGTGATTTATGGGCTAGGGTAAGGATGCTGGAAAAATAGAATAAATCAGATATGCAGTGGTCAACAAGCCGGCTGGCTACTTTGTTTTGAGAATTTTCAAAAAAGCCCTGACGATTTCAGGGTCGAATTGTGTACCGGCGTTTTGTCTGAGTTGGTTAATGGCTTGTTTCCTTGAGATCGCCTTGCGATATGGACGATCTGTAGTCATTGCATCATACGCATCTGCAACTGCGATAATTCTTGCGCCGAGTGGTATTGATTTTTTCTTCAGCCCATTAGGATAACCATTCCCGTCATATCTTTCATGTTCACATCTGATTATGTCACATGTTACAACCAGACTCTTTATATCCTTAAGAATACTGTGACCAATATCAGGGTGCTTTTTTATTGTTTCATATTCGTCTTTTGTAAGGGGTTCTACTTTGCCGAGCAAGTAGTCAGTAATACCTATTTTTCCGATATCATGGAGATAGCCAGCATAACTCAGTTCTTTGATTTGCATTTTGTTCAATTTCAAGACTTTTACGATCTGCATGGCGTATTTTCTCACCCGCTCAGAATGACCCCGGGTGTAGTGGTCTTTTGCTTCCATTGCCGACACGAGTGCTTTTATAGTGTCCAAGTAACTTTCTTCCAGGGACTCATATAGACGGCCGTTCTCAATTGCTATCGCTGCCTGGTTTGCAATGAGGGTCAGTATCCTTATGTCATTATCATCAAATGTATTTTTCTTATAGCTTTCAATATTGATAACGCCGATGACTTTTTCGCCGAGTTTCAAAGGCACGGCGATCTCTGATTTAGTCTTTTTATCGAGCGTCATATACTTCGGGTTTTTAGTTACGTCATTTGCCAGACAATACTTGCCTGTTTTGGCGGCATGACCGGTAATACCTTGACCCAGTTTTATTTTTTTTGCAGTTCGCCACTTAGAAAATGGCTTGGTTGTTGCATAAATGCTTAGTTCATTTGTGATTTCGTCAATCATGAGGATGCCAGTTCTTTCATAACCAAAGGTTTTGCTCAAATGCGTGAGGATTTTCCGAAAGAGAGTGTCAACGTCTACTATCGATGTTAATTCCTTACTGATTTCGCAAATCAGGCTCAGTTCTTTAACCATTTTGGAGAGATAATTGACATTGCTCTTGTGCTCGGTGATGTCGGTGGCAAGACCAAGCATGCCGATTACTCGCCCATTATGTTTTATCGGAGAAGCACTAACTTTTAAATAAATGTGCGCGCCATTTTTGTCGAGAATTGTCAACTCATAGGGTTTTGTTTTCTTCCCCGTTTTCAATCTTCTGAAGGCGTCTTTTACCTTATTGCGTGATTCGGGCGCAATCATATTGAAGAATCGTTTTCCGACCAATTCTTTTACTGTGTAGCCAGAGATTTTTTCAACGTGTTTGTTTGTATAAGTGATTATTCCCTTTGAGTTCACAGTACATATCACCGTGGCGACATCATCAAACAAACGACCATGATATTGTTCAAGACAGTTATCGCTCTGTTCTGGTGTCTGTTTTCTTGCCATTTTTATTGATTAGTATAGACAATGTAGTCTTATTGTCAAGAGGCATTAGTAGTAGGGACACGCCATGGCGTGTCCCTACAAAAAATTTTGTCTTGTTGTATTGACTTGCTCAACGGGTTGCTTATAATATATGCGCAATGGTCTGGCTTGATATTGTACTCATTATTGTTCTTACGATCCTGGCGCTGCATGGTTTGCTCATCGGTATAATACGAAGCGTATTTGATATCATCGGTATTCTGATAGGCTATGTACTGGCAGTCAGTTTCAGCGGTAGTGTTGGGATACCACGCTTTCTCGCTTTCCTTTTGATTTTCGTACTTATTGTGGTCGCTGTTCACATCCTCGGCAGGATTATTTCAAAGGCGATCAGAACCACGCCGCTTGGTACTATTGATCGAGTATTAGGAGGTCTTTTAGGATTATTCAAAGGTATAGTTGTTTGTTTTGTATTCTTGCTGGTCCTGCTTTTACTGCAGAAATCGAATAAAGCAATCTATAAATCAGCGATTGCACCTGAGATATTGAAAGGTGGTTTGATAGCAAGTCAAGTTCTTCCCGATAAATGGTATAACTGGATTGAGGATGTCGTTACGAAGCGCGAGTTAGTACAGGGCTATGAGGATTATCACATTTCTCTCTGATTTTGGTGAAGATGATTGGTTTGTCGCCGCGGTAAAAGGTGAGATCCTCAAAATCAATCCCAATGTTCACATTATTGATATTACCCATAGAATCAAACCGCATGACATAAGTTCTGCAGCATTCGTATTAAAATCCGTATTTCGAGATTTTCCCCCTGGCACCATACATTTGGTCGTTGTTGATCCTGGTGTTGGCAGTAAACGCAAGCCAATAATTGTCCATGCAGAGCCGTACAATTTTATAGGTCCGGATAATGGGGTCTTTTCATATATCTATGACAAGCATGCTAAAGTATACTCGATAAAGGTGAAAGGTGAAGTCAGTGCCACATTTCACGCAAGGGATATCTTTGGTCCTGCAGCCGCACGTCTCGCTTCAGGAGATGCACCTTCATCTTTTGGTGGTGAAAAGTGTGATTATATCAGTTTTGAATTTCCAGGCTTAAGGAAAAATGGCAAGCGATTATATGGTGAAATCGTTTATATTGATCATTTTGGTAACCTCATTACAAATATACCGAA
>JAUWCU010000141.1 GCA_030609135.1 Candidatus Stahliibacteriota bacterium
TTGTTGGAGTGTAATGAAAATCCCGTTCTGTCGGGGCTATTGCGTAGGTGAGCGTCAGCAAGCTGACGCACTCCAGGGGGTGGATCGCAATTCCTTGTTTAGATTATTCCATTCACTGTAGTTACACGATTTATCCCGCTTTGCGGGACGAGTACGACTATTCTATCTCAATAAGTGGAGTGCAATAGCTCGCTATTGCGTAGTTGAGCGTCAGCAAGCTGACGCACTCCAGGGGGTGGATGTTTCGCTACGCCAACATTTTAATCATGTTTGATAAACCCCGCTCATCTGAACATTCCTTCCAAGGTCTGCTACTCCGTAATATGTTCGCTACCTGAGCTTACTGTTTTAGCACCATCAAAAACCCCGTATTTCACGGAATAAAGGGGAGGGGGGAATTTGGGCGTCCAGTAGGTGGTGTACTGCACTAGACACCCGGTTCTATTCTTGACCAAGTAAACATCAATAATTGCCTGTAGGGTTGCGTTTGTAGTAAATCTCGGGATTGCCATCTCGATCATCAGTCCAGACCACATGCACCATGGTATCGGCAATAGCTATCGAAGGAAATATCGACCAGTGAATGTCATTGGTCAGGTGAACATCAGGTTTCCAGGTTATTCCCTCATCTGTGGAGCATTTGTAGTAGATCTCATCGTTTCCATCCCGATTGTCTTGCCACACTAAATGGACATTGGTGCCGGAGACGGCAATTGAGGGATGGTGTGAATCATACGATGCATAGGTGAGGCGTGTATCAGCAGACCAGGTAATACCTTGATTCGTGGAGTATTTATAGTAGATCTCATCGTTTCCATCCCGATTGTCCTGCCAAACCATATGGATATTATTTGTGCCGGAGACGACAATTGAAGGATGGCGTGAATTCCCCTGAGCATTAGTGAGTCTTATAGGCTCACTATTCCAACTGGTTCCATAATCTGTGGAACGTAAGTAATAGATCTCAAAGTCCTGGTCCATTCGGAAACTCCAGTAGACTACATGTACATGCGAATCCGTAACTGCGATCGCTGGTTGGAGAGTCCTTACATTGTACTCTTCCAATAGCATTTGCATTGCATCCCAGGTTACACCCATGTCTGTAGATCTCAGGTAGCCAATCCGATTTCTACTACTACCATATGTGCTCCAAAAAACCAGATGCACATAGGAATCTGCAACTGCGATGGCCGGATGATTCGCGCCAATATTTCCAAAAAATGTAGTATCATCTGTCCAAGTAATTCCGCTGTCTGTGGAACGCATGAATGAAGCATAGAAGGCCGATGCAGGCATCCTCCATCGACCGACTAAACAGACATTACCATCTGAAACTGCAATTGAAGGAAAGTTGTAGCCGTCAGGATCGTTTGATAGACGAATATCAGAAGACCAACTGGTTCCGCTATCTGTGGAACGTTTATAATAGATATTGTATCTACCCAGTTCTCGGTTTCTTTCAAACCATACAACATGGACAAACCCATCAGAATCTGCTGCTACATACCGGGCATTGTTATAAGATGTAGTAGAGACACTGTCGTGAAAAGTGAGTCTTGTACTTTGTTTCCATTGGGCAAAAGCTACAGAAGTAAAAAGAAAAACGACGACTAAAGTCAGAGGTACAAGTCTGAAAAAATATGAATCGCAATAAGTATGACTCCCAGTTTTTTTCTTAGAATCTATGGATTTCAATACATAATTTGCCATGATGATCTCTCCTTTTCATTATAGCCCATTTATTTGATCTTGACTACGCGCACAGGGGCAAAATGCTTTTTCAGAGGTCTGATAAAGTACACACCGGCTGGTAGCATTTCGCCAATCCTGGCACCCTTGTAGGTTCCGCACTGTCTACCTGAGATGTCATACAGAACAAAGGATTTTCCCTCGTGACCCGGGACTGTTGTGAAGGACACAAAGGGATTTGGTACGGTTTTGAGCATGTTGGGCATGTGACGTGTTGTCTCTGACTCTTCCTTTACCCCAACAATGTTGCCTGTAGCATCTCTTTTGTAATAGATTTCGTAAGTGCCACCGTTAGTCATAGTATAGTCGCGTTTATCACACCAAACCACATGTATTGCTTCATTCGATGCAGCATTTGAAGGAGCCGATTTGCGAAAGGAGAGACAATAGGTAAGGCGTATATCGTGAGACCAAGTGTTTCCATTGTCTCTGGAATATTTATAGTAAATTTCCCCATTCCAAAACAATGCGTCATCGTCGTCTCGAAGGTCCTCCCAGCATAAATAGACATTAGACCCAGAAGTACACAAGGTAGCACCCTGTGGATAGTTAGAAGAGGCAGTATTAAAATGATCTGCACCGAGCCTTATTTCAGACTGCCAACTTGAACCGCCATTTGTTGACCTTCTATAGTATACACCTGCTGGTACTCCACCTTGGTGATAAAGATCCTGCCAGGCTACATGGACATAGGAACCAGAGGCAGCAACTGTAGTAAATTGTGATCCAGTTTGGTCCAGGGTGCTGAGTCGCATATCTGATCCCCAAGTAACTCCGCTATCTGTGGAGCGACAGTAATAGATTTCAGCGTGATCATCGCGCATGTCGGTCCAGGCGACATGGACAGCTGAACCGGAAGCTGCGACCATGGGAAAGAAGCCATTAGTATTAGAAATGGGCATCATTGCAGACCAGGTCAACCCTTCATCTGTGGAGCGCATGTAATACATTTGACTTATCCCAGTATGAGTGCTTTGAAAAGCCATATGGACAATGGAGCCTGCAGTAGCAACACTTGCTATATCAGCAGCATTAGTCGAAGTAAGGCGCGTCTCCGCTGACCAAGTGACCCCATTATCAGTAGAGCGCATGTAATAAATATCACGATTTGGGTAGTCAACAAAACGATACCAAACCAAATGGAGCACTGAACCTGATGAGACCGCGATATCTGGTGCGCTAGAAATTTGCGGGGTATTATGTGTAAGGCGCGTTTCTGATCCCCAAGTAACTCCATCGTCTATGGAGCGTATGTAATAAATTTCCTGACCTGCGCCTCCGACCGCGTCCCGCGCATCAGTCCAGACCACATGCACTGTTTGAGGTCCAGCTGCTATCCCCCTACCACCACTCCAGCTATAAACAGAATCTTTTGCACTGAGACGGATCTCCGGTTCCCACTGGGCAGAAAGAAATGTCATTGGTGTAAAGAATATCAGGATAGAAAGCACAAAGTGTTTTTTCATCTTAACCTCCTTTTTTCATTATTATTATAATGGAATTTATGTCATATTTTTAATTTAGAAGATCTTCCAAAGTTAGTCTATTAAAGGCTTGGCGAATGCTTTTTTAACGCTTGACAAAATACCTGTTTTATTATATGATTTTTTCCATGAAATCTTATACAGCATCAAAACTTCCACTTGAAAAGAAGATTGAGATCGTAGAAGTATATTTAAAAAAAGGTGGTTCGTTAAGAAAAATCGCTCATCTCTATAATATCTCTTATATGACACTCTGGGAATGGGTAAGACAGTATAAGAAGGGAGGAAAACAAAATCTCTGTAAGAAGATGCCTTATAAGAGATCCAACCGGAGACTTCCAAAAAAAGTAGAGAGGCAAATAATGTTCTTAAAAGAAGGACAACCTTGTTTAACGATAAAGAGGGCTAAGCAGATATTAAGCCAACAAGGTTGGTATATTTCACCTAAAGGCATTTGGATGGTTTGGAAGCGATATGGGTTGGTGAACAGACTGAAGGATGATCCTTTAAGTTTAATTTGTTCCGGTACACGCGAAACTGAAGATGGGATACAACAAGCCCGACTTCTTATCGAAAAAAAAGAACTAAGAAACGCAGCTAAAATACTGAATAAACTTTCTTCTTTAAGTGACGGTTCTATCTTGAAGTTAATACCCGAAAAATTTCTCTCATTACGAAGAAAATTAGAAAGACTACATTTTCTCTTTGACACAATACCACGCTTCAAAATATTTAATAAGGCGAAAAGGATTAGAAAAAGTATGGAGAAAAAAGGATATCTATTTTCTTCAATATTTGCTGGATTCCTAGAAGCCCTTGCTCTTCAATGGATGAGAGATCCTGAAGGGCAGCTCGATATTCTTGATTTGCTTTCGAGAAGGATGAAAAAAATTAGAGATCCGAGCCTCAAGTATACTCTTCATCTTCTAAAGTCAATTGCTCATTGTGAATTGCTTCAGATAAATGAAGCACATAAAAATCTTGAAAAATGCCGTAGATTGCTAATTTCGTGCCCTTACCCATTTTACTGGGTCACTTTTGGTGATTTATTAACCTTTGTTACTCACTATAAAAAAAGTGTAATTTATTTTAAGAAAGCCTTATTGGAAAGGGAAGTTGAGAACTCGCCGAAACAAGCAATTCACATAAAGATTGCCAATGTCTGTACAATTACTGGACAATATCAGCAGGCAATAGAATTCCTCAAAATTATTGAAATGACAAAAACTGAAGCAAATTTTGAGAATCGTCTAGTTTTGATCAATGCAAATCTTTGTTTTGCAAAAGGTCATCTTGGAAAAGCTGCTGATTTATATAAAGAGTCTTTAGAGAAAGCAAAGAAAGCTAATCTGCGCAATATTTTCTATGTATCCTCATTAGGATTAGCGCAGGTTACTCGGGCATTAAACAGGGAAGAGAAAGCTCAGAAGTATCTGAAGAAATGCCTTCCACTTATGAAGAAACATCAGATGAAAAGTGAAATAATCATACTACAATTCATCGTAAAGAGGACAACAATCCCCAAGAATCTCCAAAAATTGCCAATTCTACGTCTTTGTTATCTCATACTCAAAGCATCACAAACCTTACGAATGCAAAACTACTATGAATCGCTTAATTACGCCAAGAGAGAAGGACTTCTTGGTATTTTTCATCGTTACATTGTATTTTTCCCTGAAGTTGTTTTGCATCTGTTTGAAAAAGGGAAACCGACTGGGCTACCCAGGGCAATTCTAAGATTCCCTGTTTTCAATCAAAAGGTACCTGTTTACCACATGAGACTTCTGAGTAACATTACAGTTTACAAGAACCAGCAATACCTGAAGACAAAATTAATGCCCAAGGAAAAGGCACTTCTAATTCACTTAGCACTAAAGGTAAGTGAACCCGACAAGATCATTACTTTGAAAGATCTCTTCGTGAATTTTTGGCCCAAAAGTGCGAATCCTTTGAGCCTTTTAGCCCATCTTCTTGTAACATTAAAGAAGAAACTCAGCTTACCCGGTCATCTTCTTATGATTTCATCGAGGTATGGGGAGCCCAGATTAGTCAATCGTGGTGTTTATCTTACAACCGATTACAATGATTTCAAAGTTGCGCTTACCCATGCCAAGGCATTAGAACGTGCCGACGAATGGCTATTTGCTAGACGAGAATACCTACGGGCATTTAAATTATTCCGCGGTGAGCCGTTTAAAAAAATGTATGATCCCTGGTCCGAGTACATACGGAGGGTGGTCTTGAATAAATTGGAAACAGAAGCAATAAGATTTGCCAAGAGCTGCATAGCGCATGATAATGAGATCCGCCAAAAAAAGAGGCGGACGCCATCTGCCAAGTGTCGTGGCGCAAACATGGCGGATGCAAAGAAAGTACTGGAAAAGGTCTTGAAGATAATACCGCAGTCAGAAGAGTCT
>JAUWCU010000095.1 GCA_030609135.1 Candidatus Stahliibacteriota bacterium
TCAAGAGACGATATCATCCGTGCCTGGAAAGATGCTGAGTTTCGGAAAAAACTCAGTAGTAAAAAACGTGCGCTGCTACCTGATAATCCTGCTGGCTATATTGAGCTGAAAGATGAAGACCTCGGAGCAGTTGTGGGCGGTTCATCACTACCAGAATGTACTGGTTATATAAATACCTGCGACGCGCAGTGTTTTACCGAAGTCGGAACCTGTGCCTACACATGTGGTGAAACCTGTACCTACACTGGTGACACTTGTGATACAAATTGTACATGCTCAGGCGATCCATGTTGTGCATAAAAAGAAACAGAACCTATACATGATCTTGTAACCCATGGAGGGTGGAGTGGTTTATCAGTTTTCTCCACCCTCCTAAAATAATAGACATTTTAAGGAGGTGATAAATGAATCAAACAATATTAGAGTCATCAAGATGGTACAATGCTCTTACTCTTTCTGAACGCTCAAAAATATTAACTAATTTGTGTATTAAAGGAATTAGCATCAATCGAAAGCTCGCGAAAAAACAATTAAAGAAATGGCGTTCTCAAACTCAATTTTCAGATATTTCAATTTTTAAAAAAAGACTACGAGCGGATAAAATAAGTATAGATAAGTTAATAACAGTATTAGGTGTTTCAATAGATAGTGTAAAAAAATATAATCACCAACATCTCGAATGGCTGACGATTCTAAAAGAAACCCACATTCAATCAACCTCACAAAATATACTAACTCTTGATAGGATGTTAAAAGATAACAAATACGTGAAGAGTAAAGGTTTATTAAACATAATTAAACCGTTGATAAACCAGGCCTGTAGCAAGATTCGTAGTGGCATTGAATCTCTAGCAAAAACTTATGATGATCTTCCTTTTGATGAAAATATGGTAATAGATATTCTGATTCCCAATATAATAAATCGTTTATTATATATGTTACATCGGACAATGACACTTGAACTTAACATTGCTCGATTACAAGGAACTCTTTGTGGAAATACACCAAAAGCGAGATATAAAAGCTTTATACGACAATTAAGCCAAAATGATATTGCACTTAATCTATTGCATGAATATCCTGTATTAACACGACAGTTAATTCATAAGTTACAGAATTGGGTCGAATTTAATTTAGAGTTTCTCGCTAATCTATGTAAGGATTGGTCGAAAATTAAAAAAACTTTTTATTCCAACCAACATCCAGGAATACTTGTATCCGCAATCACTGCAGGCGATAGTCATAATAATGGACGTTGTGCAATAAGGCTACAGTTCAAATCAGGATTTCAACTGCTTTACAAACCCCGATCTTTGGCTATCGATCAACATTTTCAGGATATTCTCTTATGGTTAAATGATAGTAATAAGTACCTGGATTTTCGGACGATTACTATTCTTAACTGTGATACGTATGGCTGGGTTGAATTTATTCAGTATCATGGCTGTTCAACAGAAAAAGAAATTTCGAAGTTTTATGAGAGACTGGGTGGCTATCTAGCTGTTATTTACGCATTTGAAGTAACTGATCTACATTATGAAAACATCATCGCGGCAGGCGAACATCCGGTGCTAATTGATCTTGAAACGATTTTTCATCCACTTATTCATTCAGACCCAAAGTCAAGGATTCAAAATGCGAGAAATCTTGTAACCCAGACAATGAAAGATTCAGTGTTAAAGTCATTGTTACTTCCCCAACGTCTATATTTAAAAGAGAATTATGAAGGTCTTGATATCAGCGGCATCACCGGAAAAGGAGGACAATTAACTCCGGACCTCATGCCATTGTGTATCGAAGAAGGTACTGATGAGATGCGATTCATTCGGAAACAATCAGTAATGCCTGACAGACATAATCGACCTACACTAAAAAATAATGAAGTTAATCCGTTAGATTATATTGAATTCATAATTAATGGTTTTACCAATATCTATCGCTTTATTAGAGAGCATAAGAATGACTTACTTTCTGCTGATGGTTTACTTAATATTTTCGTTGACGATCCCATACGAGTAGTGCTACGTAATACAAGAACCTATGCACTAATGTTGCTTGAAAGTTATCATCCTGATGTTTTACAGAATGCACTGGATCGTGATCTACTGTTTGATAGATTGTGGCTATGTGCTAAAGGGCAGCCTTGCTTTGTCAAAGCTATTCCTTATGAAAAAAGGGATTTGTTGAATAATGACATTCCAATGTTTACCTCTCGTCCTAATTCCGTTGATCTCTGGAGTAGTACTAGAAGAAGAATAAAGAATTTTTTTAAAACCTCGGGACTAGAAAATGTTCGCAAAAAGTTGAATAGACTTGATGAGGATGATTTAAAAAAACAAAGATGGTTTATTCGGGGTTCATTTGCCACTCTATCGCAACATGATTTTCGTCAAGAAAAACATAAAACTTATGAAGAACCGCCCTTAGTTCTCAATCATCGAGAGTTACATCCCCTCTTAATAGAAGCAGCTTGTTCGATTGGTAATAGATTGAAGGAATTAGGGCTTCGAGGAAAACGAGATATCACTTGGCTTGGATTGGCATACAAAGATAATAAAACATGGTCAATATCCCCTATAGGATCTGATTTATACAATGGCTTACCGGGTGTAGCGTTATTCCTTGCATATCTCGGTGTGATGACTAAGAATAAAGAGTATAAGGACCTTGCACAAATAACCTTAAAAACATTCACCAGTCTTCTTGACATAAATAAAAAACGAATCGGCACCATAGGAGCATTTGAAGGATGGGGTGGTTTCATTCATACTCTAAATCATCTTGGTATATTATGGAATGACCCAAAGCTATTGACTAAAGCAAAGCAGACAGTCAAGTTAATTCCCAATCTCATTAAACATGATGGATCCTTCGACATCATCAGTGGTGCTGCCGGGTGTATTGGCTGTTTAATAAGTCTCTACAAAACCACTAAATATAATTATGCGCTCAAAACGGCAATTAGATGTGGCAATTATCTCCTTAAAAAGGCAATTAAAATGAAAAGAGGAATCGGTTGGCCCCTTTCTGGCATGGGTAAAAAACCCCTGTCTGGCTTTTCCCATGGTGCGGCAGGATTTGCTTGGGCTTTACTTCAATTAGCCAATGAAAGTGGCATCAAGAAATTTCATAAAGCTGCACTTGCTTCAATAGAATACGAAAGAACTCTGTTTACGCCTAAGGTTGGAAACTGGAAAGATATACGAGAGTTTGAATATACGAATAGCACCACTAATAAATACCAATATATGACTGCTTGGTGCCATGGTGCTGTTGGTATTGGATTGGCTAGACTATCTGCACTGAAATATGTCGATGACCCAAAACTAAAAAAAGAAATTAATGTGGCTTTAGATACTACTTTAAAACAAGGTTTCGGTACTATGCATAATCATTCATTATGTCATGGTGACTTAGGCAACACTGAACTATTATTGAGAGCATATCAAGTTCTTAAAGATGATAAGTATGATTTTCACTTAAGAAAAGTGATGACGATTATTCTTGATAATGTGGAACAACATGGATGGCAATGTGGCATACCAAATGGTGTTGAAACTCCAGGATTAATGGTTGGATTAGCTGGTATTGGCTATCAATTACTGCGTTTTGCAGAACCAAGACATGTACCATCTATATTGATGCTAGAACCGCCGATCATACCGAACGAGTTAAGTAGTCACTAAATACGACGGGATGTGTGATGAAGTGTTTATTGGAATTCTGGAAAAGCATGAAAACGGATTCGAAGTCCGTCGCTTTGGCGGTAGTAGATACCCGCTCCGCTTTGTCTGACTACATTATCTCTAAGAGTCAATAATCACAATGCCTTTTGCCGTGGATTTCATCAGCAAAATATTTTGTGCCAAAATTGTACTATTGACCAAACTAACGGACTTATGATCCTTGACACTTACATCAGAAACTTGGACAGAAATTCTTCTGATTAGACTTTGGGGATATTTATCGGTTGCTTGATAGCAAAGGGTTTTGGTCTATTGTTTGTATTGTTATTTGGATGTTTAGAATTAACAGATTTTAACACCTTAAAAAGGGACTATGGTTGGACATCAAATAAGGTGATACTAAAAGAATTATTTTAGGCTTTAAGAATGAATTTTCTACTTAACTAAATTCATGTGCCTTCAAAAAGGAATCTACATGTAGATAAGATAGAAATGTTGCTATTCCTCTTTTAAGGATAAACTTACCTGGTTTATCTCGGCCTGTCCAGCCACCTAAATAAAGGAGTATTTTAATCGGCTCGTCATCAATTGTTATACCAAGTTTATAAATAAACATCCCTGCGATAACCACTAACGAAACGATGCGCCTTATCCGTTCTAATTCGGTTACCTGAAATTCCTCCATGCCTAAACCATTCTTTAAAAACTTAAAAAAAGTTTCAATCTGCCAACGCGCCCGATAATAGCGCCAAATCTTCTTCGCTATCTTATCATTACTGATCCGAATATTCGTCACCAACCACCAATTCCGATCCTTAAGCGTGTTTATATCAATTCCTTCAACCCATAATATCTGTGCCCGTAATAACCATAAACAATGTTCCTCAAACTTAAACTCGCCCCAACTTAAACCAATCCTTACCCGACGCAAACGACGACAAAAGCTCATTTTAACCGTAAACTTTTTCATTACCGGTAAACCCCGACCCCAGGTTATAAGACCACAATCTTCACCGCCCACACCCACCTGCCGATTATGATAAACACGACCCACAAACTTATCCTTCCAGCCTAAAACCTTTCGGTAATTCTTCTTGTCATCAAAACCACGATCCCAAACCCAAATTATCTTGGTCCACCTCGATAACAACCGCCGTACGCCAGACATTGCTAAGTCAATCTCTTGATTCTGACTCATCAGTTCACACTGATGCGAAAATAACTTGAAATAACCTAAGCCTGTTTTGCCGGCCCAAGAAAGTATTGTCGAAATACTCATATAACCATTCGTAGTACCACTGTCATCATGCTTCTTTACACGACAAAGCCCTTTCATTTTACGAGCATACGGCTTTTCCACTGGGGAAAGATCGATGATCCCTAAAACCTGTTTTTCCTGAGCAAAAAGACTTTTTGCCTTACGATAAAGAGGCTTCAAAAGATCACCCCAAACAAAGTGACTATTGCCCAAAAATCGATATATCCCCTTAGCTGCCGATGAAACATTATCCGGATGACGCGGCGATGCCGCCGCCATCCGCTGAACCTTAGGCGTCTGCGCGGTTAATAAACCTTTAAGCGCATCATTAAACCGGCGGACGAGCCGCTGGTCACCAAAAGCAACTTGATAACAACGGAGAAAAGACCGCCAATTACGGTTGAGCGCCTTTTTTAATTGCCGACGCCGACTCGCCAGTTTACCTATCTCTCAATGCGTATCGCACGCACTAATTTACCAATCCAGGACTTGGGCACATAAATCCGCGCCGAAGTACCCGTCTTCTCAGCACGTTTTTCAAGTACCTCATACCCAATCACCTTGATTTCCATAGGTTTTAGCGCAGTCTTATCAGGACATCTCTTTTTTAATGTTTTAACCCTCTTCATAGCTATATTATAGCTACAATTAATGAATTGTCAAGAGGTAATTTAGCTGATCGAAAAAAGGGTTAACTATAACCCATATCAAGAACGTGCCAAAAACACTGAAAAGATGTGTCCAAGTTCCTGTTACATATCTTGACATCATTTTATTTACTTGTATACTCAATACAAAGAAGGAAGATTGAATGTGTACAGCAAAAAACTCGCCCTTATCTCATTGTTGCTTTTAATTTTACACTCCTCACTTATCCTTGCCCAGTCTTCTGATGTTGGATATTCAGAAATACCGACAGAGGTACAGGATCAGATAATAGAACAGACCAAAGATGAAGATGATAGCATTCAAGATGCCTTGGCTGATAGTGCAAATGTTGATCTCATCAAGGTAGAATCTTCTGGTAAGAAACTGGAAATTGTCTCTGAATCGGATACTCTTGATATTAAGATTGAAGAACCATTTCCCCAAAAACAATTCCGGGGGACCCATGTAGATGTTTTGATCGCAACTGGAACTATTGTCACATGGTTGTTCTTCATGTGGGTAGCCTGCAATTAAGATTCTCATTAGTTGGCTCAGTATATCATCTCGGATGCAAACATATACAGAAAACAATAACAAGAAAGTGAAGATTCTTGATTTTAGAATAGCTAACCACTCCTATTGAAAGTCGATCTAATTCCCCTTTTCTTTGAGCCATGTTTATCTCAAACAATGAAATGGTGGACCTACGGGATATATCGAAATGATATTTTTCTGAACACGCTACGGGCTTACAGAACGTTTCGAAGAATTACCTGACAATATATAGCCTTCTTGATATAATCATCTCAGCGCTGGTATCACAATGTGCTATTGGAAGGTTATAGTTACACCAATCCGAGCTCGTCTTGGTGCACTATTTGCACTAATCCAATCATCCGTACTTGCCACAAAATCTCTATAGGCTAAATATAATTCGTCTGGTGCGAAAAGTCCATCGTGATTTCGATCACCCTCTGGGCTATAGTATGCGCTGGTATAGGGAAGCCAATATGTGAAATTTTCTTTTCTAATATTTTCCAAAGGGATGTATGGTGCATGCTGATAGATCTCATATCTAGTATCAAGCAGATTCATAATTTCCAAATTGGCAGTTAAAGATATCTTACCAATCTTGAGCGATTTCGAGATGACACAATCAAGCTGACGCTGAAAAGATAGCCTTAGCGCATTCCTCTCAGAGGTTTTTCCTTCATCACCAGGTGGGGTATATGGAAAACCATTGCCAAAATACCCAAATAAGAACACCTTTGTTTGAAAAGGTATGTCTATTGCCCCTTGAACAAAAATCCTGTGACGTTGATCAAAATCAAGATCATATTCCTCTGCCGGGGGTACTTCTATTGTATCCTTGTCATAGTAGTATCTATAATAGATTTCTCTTGCATAGGAGCTTGTGCCCCGAGCCCATGATAAGGTGTATGAGATTTTACCGGTAAATATTGAACCACTAAAATCCACAATTGTTTCAAGCCCTTTGATATTGGCATATTCAGTATTAAAGAACTTCGCATAAGTCCTGGGTATTTCTTCAATCATACGTATGCCGACGAGATCAGAAACGTCTTTGTAGAATACATTGACGGTCGTGATTATATTCTTACGTAGCTCACCCTGCAAACCTATCTCATAGCTTATTGTCTTCTCTACAGCGAGATCCGGGTTACCTATAGGAGGAATGTTTTTCATGCCAATAATATGCGATGGAAATGGCCAGATGCTGTAATATCCATACATGTAATCATATAGAGGCGGTTGAGCATACCTGCCAAGATTTGCTCTGAACAAAAATTTATCTGTTACCATCAACGAAAATCCCAGTCGCGGTGAAATGACCAATTTAGGCGCAGTATCCTCCATACCACTTGAAAAATAATCATACCTGCAGCCTATTTTTGCATAGAAACTTTCATAATCAATATTGTCCTGCAAGAAAATAGAGTATTCCACCGGACTATAGCAGTATTCATCGTTTACTGGATTGAGGGTGCTTGCAGTTAGAAAATGCGTGAAATTTTCAAAACTTTGGTACACATATTCAAAGCCGGTTTTTACTTCATGGTATTTGTGAATTTGCAGCACAGTATTGAAATTCGCCTTCATTACTAAAGATGATTTATCCTGGTATTCATAGTAATCCCCCTGCAAAGGCATATAAGCGATATGGGTGCCAAAAGGGTTTCTAATACCCCCAGATGGCCACTCTAATGCATTATAATCCTTGAAGGTAAAATCTTTAAAAGGACTATAGTCACCTGGTTCTCTCACACCGAATATTCTATTTGTGTGTAATCTACTCAAAGTAAGATTGAAAAATTTGCGGGAATCTGGTAGAAAATTCAAATTCAAAACTTGAAGGTTACCGTGTCTCATGTCTGATCGGTAGTTGTCCAGATTATATCGCCATTTATGTTCATAGCGGTCAAATTGGGTCAGTGATTTTGCACCGCTCAAACTCAGTCTCAATTTCCCTGATGGCGCAAACACCCATTTGCCATATACTGAGTAATCATCACGCTGTTTATGTGGTTGGATGAAGAGTCTCGGATTCCAGTCATTCGTGTGCATCAAATCAAAGGACAAAAACCCTCTGAATTTTCTCGAAAGTGGCAGGTGAATTGATGACTGAAAGGTTTCGTAACCAAAGTCATAGTAATAAGGCATAATCCGCTCTGTTTTTCCGTAAACTTTTGCACACAAACGATCGGCAGGATGCTCAGTGATGAGATTAATAACCCCTGACATTGCTCTCCCATATTCAGCATCAAAAGTACCAGGCAGAAATATTATTTCATCAACGATGCCCTTGGATATATTTACTGCCAGACCGCCAGTCTGTGGATCGATAATTGAAACGTTATCAATCATATACAGGACTTCGGTGGCACGACCACCACGTACGTGAATCACGGTGTCAAAATGGACAACTGAGGGTTGAAAAGAAACGACATCCGTGGCATAGTCGATGGGAATAGTCCCAATGTCAGTTCTTCTAATAATGTACTTAGCTCCCACCATATCCTGTTTTATTGCTGGCGTTTCACCTTTTACGGTAATCGGTTCAATTTCTATGGTCGTCTGCTTAAGAAAAACGTTTAACCGGGCAGTTTGATCGATTTCTACAATGACATCTTCTGTGTATTTTGTTTGATAACCTATATAAGAAACCGCAACTGTATACCTGCCTGGATGAACATTTAAGATATAAAAGTTACCATCCTCACCGGTCGCTGCACCAATCTCAGTACCAAGAATCATAACATCAGCATAAGGAATTGGCTCATGCGTGTCTTCATCTTTTACAGTACCTTGGATCTTACCACTGATACCGTTGAAGATAAAAATAGTAAGTGCCAGACTCAACATTTTGTTATTCCCCAGTACTGAAGCCGATATCTATTATGATCCCGAATCTATTGGCGCAACAGTGAACTCAATTTCGTAGTTCGGTAATCGAATAGGATAATCGATTTCTAGTCTACCATCAACATATATTTCAAAACGAAGCGTGTCCTCATATCCCGTTGTGTCTTTCCAACAACAGCCAGTAAGTGTATCACCTTCTTTCATGGTTAGAGCATACTCGCTCGGCGTATGGCCATACATGGATACGCTGTCCCCAGTTGACAGTAACCTATAGTATCCTCCATGCTTTATTTCTTTTCCCTGTGGACTTGTGTACACCGCAATGACCCTGAACTCTTTTTCCGAACAAACAGATAAGAGCACAAGAACTCCCAATACAACGGATAAATACCATTTATTCATAGTTCCATCCTCTCCTATTATTATACTAAGTAGCCTTCTAATGTCAAGTGTTGAATGGAATGGTGATATTACCAATGGACAGAAAAATCGAAAGTAAATCAATTCATTAATAGACAATAAGTTCTGAGCAGGGTTTAAACTTTTTCCAGATTTTTCAAACAAAAGTCTTGACAGTATCAGTAAAATGTATATAATACTGATATAGATAAGATAAAAGCAAGTAAGATAAGAAAAGAGATATGTTCATTAAAGGCTAAACGTGATTGTTTAGAAGATTCAGCCTTACGGCATCGAGTAATGATTAATGCCTGTTTGATTGAACGATTTTTAGGGACCAAAAAGAAGAAGCGCACTACCCCGGCTTATTATCTTTCCCGTAAGATTGCGGGTAAGACACGATTGATTTACATACCGCGGGAAGAGCTTGGGAAACTGAAGAAGCGGACAGATAAGTGGCGTGAGTATGCATTATTAATGAAACGTATTAATTTACTGAGTCAGCGGATAATAGCTCTATTTCGGCGGTTAGCTAAGGTACAAATTGATAACAGCTGGGACAAGTGATGGGAGGTAGTGCCAATGTATGGCGGCTATGGGCTCGTTCTGAGGATGCGGTGCGGGATGCATTTGAGCGTGGTGAAGGATGGGAGATGACGCCGAGTGGTTATGCGGAGAATGATTTTATCTTAGAGTTCTTAATTAGTTCAGGTTTGTGGTCGATAATAACCGGGATGGTACCGGATAAATTAAAGAAGGCTAATGGCATACCCTGGCGTATTCTTAACCGTTTAGAGGTGGTACGGGAATTAGCCGGTGTGCATCGGATTGAGGCATGTAATAAGGTGATTCGAGATACCCGTTTAATGCTTGAGATTGGTTTTAATCCGGAACGGATAAAG
>JAUWCU010000008.1 GCA_030609135.1 Candidatus Stahliibacteriota bacterium
TTATTACACAGGGTGAATCCTCTCCTCAGAGAGGAGAGGAAAGTAACCAAATTAATACACCCTCTCCCTTTTTAAGGGAGAGGGATGGGTGAGGGTTTCCTAAAATGTCTATTAAACAATGTGTCCAAGTTTCTGAGAATCAATGAGAAAAAGAATGGGGTCAAATCTCGACCCCGATGAAATACTTGCAGATTTCACTACGATGTAATGCATTGAGTAAATTGTCGGCAAAATAATTAAAAAGGATATATTGACAACTATTAGTTAATTTATATACTGGTATATGAGGAAAAATATGAGAATATATAATTATACTGTGATTTTTGAAAAAGAAGAAGATGGTGGGTACCACGTATTTTGTCCAGCACTTCCTGGCTGTCACACACAAGGAGAGACGTTTGACAAGGCAATAAAAAATATTGTAGATGCAATAAAACTTTATATTGAAAGTCTTAAGGCACACCGTGAACCAATACCTGAAGAAGACATAACTATCAAACCTCTAAGAATAACAGTTTGAGTCTTAAACTACCAAGAATAAAAGCAAGAAAGTTAGTAAAAGTTGCTAAGAAGCTAGGATTTGAATTAGACCGTCAGTCTGGAAGTCATGCTATATATTACCGAGAATCTGACAAAAGACGGATCGTTGTTCCAATTCATGCTGGGAAAGACCTGAAACTGAAAACTCTATATGGAATAATTAAGGATATGGATTTAAATGTTGATGAGTTCAGAAAATTGTTGTGAAATTTTGGGGAATAATTCTAAAGAGCGGAGAAATGAGGGAATGGGGTTAAACCTTTCCTAATAATCCCCGTACGATTGATATCTTACGGGGCAGGCGGAGAATGAGTGAAACGGAGAAATGACTGCTTCGCAGATGAAAAAAGGTAGTCTTGACATTTTTTATTGAGCTTGTATAATATTACATAGATTAAAAAACTGGCGGCAAATGGAGTTTTAAGGGTCGAGCGAAGTCTTTGAATTATCCCGGCAAATTGGGATGAAAGGGGAAAAGATGCAGGGTATAAAAGATTGTACGTCTGGACAAAGTATAATGCTGAGAAGTAGTATCAAGGTTGTAGCTATTTTGATACTTTCTATATGCTCTGCCGTGTCTGTGAGAGCTGCAACCTATTATGTATCGTTATCTGGTAATGATAATTGGCCAGGGACTTCACCTGATTCTGCCTGGCGCCATATAGCACATGCTGGGTCATTAGTAGTTGCTGGTGATTCTGCTCTTATTGATACAGGTACTTATGTTGACGAACATGTTACAGTGATTAATTCAGGAAATAGTGCCAGTATTATTGTATTTGAAGGATATAATGGGAAACCTGTACTTGATGGTATAGATAGAACAGGTACCGGAATAGATATCGTTTCAAAGAATTATATTGTATTAAAAGATCTAAGAATAGTTAATTATAGGAGAGGAATCAATTTCCACTATGCCGAACATGGAGTTGCGGAAAATCTCATTGTAGACGGCATGGGAGAAGACGATGGAAATTGTATAGCGTTAAGGGGAGCTCGTTTTTGCGAAGCCAGGAATTGTACCCTAACCGATGGAACCCACATGAATTTTTATCTTTGGTCAGCTAAGAATTGTCTAATTGAGAACTGCATATTAAACTCTATTGATACAGCACATGGAGCGGTAGATTATCATATCTATATGGAGGAGTCGGATAGCAATACAATCAGAAACTGCATTGCAAGAAATTTTCATCCCCACATTGATATTCATGCTGGGCATGCCATCGCTTTGAAGTTTGATTGCGACCATAATTTAATAATCGGATGCAAGGCATACGATGTGGGTGAGTTTTTTGTTGCTGCTCATTATAGCCACCATAATGAATTCAGAGAGTGTATTGGATTTGATGAAGGTGGATATCACAGTCTACATTGGAATTTTGGATTAGTCGCAAGAGATGGGGCTTATGATAATAAGTTCATCAACTGCAGAATGTTCGGAGCCACAAACGGTATTCTTATTGTTAGGACTAGCGAGAGCCCCGAGACTACCATGACGGTAAATAATACTTTCGAGAATTGCATCATATGTAGTTACGAGTATGGACATCCTTTCGCTTGGAATGAGGCATACACGATACAGATACATAATGCCAAGTATAATACAATCAAAAACTGTGTTATTGGAGGATCCCACTACCTCATGATACTTGGATCACCGACCGTCGACGAAGGTAACGTGATTAAGAATACTATTATTGTAGATCACCCACACTATTTCTACGGCCAATCGCCCAGTTTCACTTTTTCCTACTGTGATTTCTGGAATGTCGGTTTTACTCCTCCATCAGGAACAGGAAATATAAATACGGATCCACTGTTTGCAAACCATGACACAACAACACCTGGTGATTATCATCTGATGAGCGAATATGGGAGATGGAATGGTTCAGCTTGGGTGAATGATGATACAACGTCTCCGTGTATTGATGCGGGCGACCCAGCAGATGATTACTCAAATGAACCTGAACCCAATGGCGATAGAATCAACATGGGTGCATATGGAAATACTGAACAGGCATCAAAATCACCAGAGCCTGGCATTGCCGAAACAAATGAAAATTTATCAGGGGTTTGTGCCCTATATCAAAACATACCTAATCCATTCTCACAGATGACAACTATCAAATTCCAAATCCCAGAAGGAGTAGATAGTAAACAGAAGTCAGTAGTCAGTATAAAAATTTATGATGCAAACGGAAGATTAGTACGACAATGGGACTATCCAACTATAAGACTATCTAAACGGATTTCCTGGGGCGGAAGGGATGATAAAGGCAGGATGCTTCCATCTGGTGCGTATTTTTGCAGGCTCGAGGCAGGTGACTTCAGGGACATAAAAAAGCTCTTAATTTTGAGGTAGGTCTTATGGAGGCTATATGATTCAAGTGTTTTTAATCGCAAATTGCACATTTCACCCCGTACGCTGACGCTATCCCGTCACCGAGGTAACGAGGACAGGCGAGGGCATCTCGAAAACTCGATATCTTCGACAGGTGGAGAATCGGTTGCTTCGCAGGTGAAAAAATTGCAGCTAATACATACTAGGAACCAAAAATGAAACTAACAAAAAGAAAATCCCGCTCGGTTTCTGACAGGAACGAGGATACTGAATTTTTCGACCACAGGTATAATCTTGGTTTTACCAAATGTATCTAGAAATTCAAGGTTGTTTGAGGTGAACACCGCAGAAGTAATCGGGCAAAAGCGAAAAGCTGGAGAGTGTTTATTTAGTAGGATCACTTACTCTTCCTAAGAATAATACAATACCTGTATCTTTTTGTTGAATAATAAATATAAATGGATGATCTGCACGGAAAATAGGGGTTATTTGCACTGACTCGATTCCTACAATAACAGCAGTTGCCGCAGCTGCTTCAGTTCCCTCTTCGTTCACTTCAACAAATGCCTGATGAATTACATTCTTAATCTCAAGAGCTTTTGTGCCATCCATTCCTGAAAAGTCAGCCGCATTAAATGCAGAAGGCATGCCCATTTTCTTTAAAGTATTAACCATGAAATATTTTGTTTCAAACTTGAACTTCGGAATGTAAATATCTACTCTTCGCTTAGTAAGCATACTCTTCCATTCTGACAATTTTTCAGGAGTGATAGATTTCTCTAAATTATCCAACTCATCTTCTTTCGGAAGAATTATTAACATGGATAAATCCTCACCCTCATAAGGCATATCAAGTATTTGAATTTCATCAGTCTCAGCATAATTAAATTCTGCATCGTCACCAGTTAATCTCATCATAGGGACCTTTACAGTTTGTCCAGAACCTGTTGTAAAATCTTCATCTCGAGTATCCTTTTTATCAAATTGTTTAACCCACATTCCTTTGAAATAGATAGCATTCGTTAAAACTAATCTGGTATAGGCATCAAGAGCTCCTTTTGGAATCAAATCTTTGATTTTCTTATTGGTCTGTTCTTCTACCCAATTATTAATTAATAACCTTGATTTTTCTCGCTCCTGAGAATCTATGAAATTAACATTAGTTACTTTCCCGCCGTAATATTTTTCAATAGTATTTTTATATTTTTCTAAAAACTGATAGTCTCTTTGCGCCCATAAAGCATTTGCCGTCGAAAGTTTATATTTTTTGTCTTTTTTGTTTATTTCATTTATTATTTTTGCAAAATTTGGTCTTCGTAGATTTGCATAATCGGGGATATGGAGAACTGACTGCATCTCTTTTGCGGTTTGCCCTCTTGCACCCTCATAAGTCATGGTTAAGGCAACCGAGATGCTATAAGGAGAAAAGAAAATATTTTCATCTTTATTGTCTTCTTTAAATTGTGAATAAAGATCAAAAGCGAATTGATTATTAGAATTTACAACTGCCTTAACTCCTTCTGAAGTTGATCCACTATCATCTACTCGAACTCCTTCGGCTCTCAAAGAATCAGTGCAGCCGAGAAGATTAAGGATAAGAAAGGACAAACCGACGATGCTTAAAAGGTGGTGATTAAGAGTCTTCATAACAACCTCCTTTACATAATTATACACACAATGATGAATTTTATTCCAAAAAGAAAGAGTCAAAAGTTCCACATACTATCGTTTAGTATTTCATATAATAATAAGTTATGTCTCTATGTCAAGAAGTATAATGAAAAGATCTATTGATCTGATCTATTGGGGTCAAATCTCTACATTCTACATATTTGCAGAGCATCACCGATGACCTGCCACCTATCATCATGATTATACAGTGTATAACTCGTTTATAAATCTTTCGTTCTTTTCAAATCGACTCCCTCTTGATTAATTGATTTTTTCTCTTATAATATAGAAGAGGTATAGGTATCATGATTCTCTTAATAGAGCCAGATAAAGCCATAAGAAAAAAACTTTGTGATCTTCTCAGCAGAGAAAGGATAATTGGAGTTGATTCTGCCCAGCAAACCCTTGAAATGATATTAAAGTTCAAGAATAACTTAAATGTAATAATAGCAAATATTCGTCTGTTTCGTAAAGCCATTTCACGTGATATTATCTCCCAATTGTGCCAGAAACTAGCCATTGAAACACCATCGATAGTGGGATTTTATAAAAGGAATGATAGAAAGTTCAAGAAAGAATTTGAAAAAAGCCATAAACAATATAAACTCATTGAGTATAATGAGAAAGACCCTAGTTTTCCAGACCAATATATTCAGTTAATAAAAGAGGTATATCCTGAGTTGAATGCTGATATTGAAAAGGCAAGAGAGGTCTGGTCGAAACAAGAGCAGAATGAAGAGTTGGTTGATCTACACAAATGGATTGAAGAAGAAGGTCTTTACATAGAAGAAGAAAAGGAGATATTCATAGAAGATCTAAAAGAAAAAGCAAAGAAAGAAAGAAGAAAAAAGGAGGAGTTAGAAGAAAAGATAGCAGACATAGAGGAATTAGGATTATTAGTAGAAGAATCAGAAAAAGAATCGAAAACAGGACAAAGAAGAGATGAAGGGGAAGATTATAAAAAGATGTATTTTGAGCTTAAGAAAAAATACGATGAGCTTTTGAAATATATGAAAGAATTGACGGAATTTGTTTAAACCATAATGAAAAGGCAAGATATGAGATGGAATGGGGTCAAATCTCAACAGGGTAACCGAGAATAAGGAGTAGGGCGTTTACGCCCGTCAAAAACTGCCGAAATTTCATGAAATTTAACGAGCCTAAAGGCTCTACTCCCATAAATTTCGGCATTCTTGGTCAGCCTGTCAACATTCAACATATTTGCAGGGCGTTACCTTTTCTAAGAAATGGAGAATCGGTTGCTTCGTAGATGATTACAGTGATGAAAAAATCGCAGCGGTTTCTAATTAAAAAAACCAGCCGAGACTTTAGATTATGTTGAATGTCAAGCTGCAAGGAGATGACCTGCCACCTATCAGAATAAATATCAGGTGATTGAATGTTAAAGAAACACAGAATGGGGAAGGTATCAGGGAATAATTGTGGATATAATTGATATAATCGGCCTATTGCTTCTGCTGGCATCAATTGTTCTTTTATTTATATCCGTTATTCATTTATTCAAGAAGAGATTTAGAAACGCTGGCAAATATTTTTTATACTTCCTATTGTGCCTGATCTATAGGATGATGATATGTAGTGATATTCGTATACTGTTTATATTGAAATGGGCACTATTTGTTTTGAGTGTAGTATTAACTCTCGTTCTTGTGGTAATAGCTTTTAAAAAGAGAAATGAAAAAGTGTGTGGCGAGCTATTTATTTTTAAAATATGTTTGCCTTATCCATTAATGATTGGGGTAGTTGTTGCAGGTATTATTTGTTTGATTATTTTTTTTATATTCTTTGAAGTGGTGGATTAGAAACAAAGATTTGGGGTCAAATCCCCATTATACATGATAACGGGGCAGGCGGAGACTTGGTGAAACGGAGATGGGGAGAAATGACTGCTTCGCAGGTGATTACGGAGCATCTGCCAAACAAGATGAGGGGTACTCAATTTTACAGCCAAATCAAAGATTTAGATAATATTGGTATTGACATCAGTACAAAATTCTGGATAATTAATACAAAGGCGGGAATATGACTAAGTTCATTCAAAAAATGATTTGCCACACTTTTCTTATAGGTACAATGCTACTTGCCAGTTTTCTCTGGGCGCAGGAGATACCCCTTACCAGTGATTTCTATGATCATTATGATCCAGAGTGGTCACCTGATGGAGGTGAAATTGCTTATGACAAGCAGGATGGAACTGGCTTTCGGCAGATCTATAAAGTGGCATCAGGTGGAGGAGCTGAAATACCCCTGACCAGTGATAGCTATCACCATGTCACTGCGGAGTGGGCATTTAGCGGCAGTGAAATTGCATATACAAAATGGAATGCAACGGGATTTTCCCAGGTTTACAAAATTCAATCAAGTGGCGGAGCAGAGACACCTCTGACCAGTGATTCATATGATCACTTTGATCCCCAATGGTCACCTGATGATGTTGAAATTGTATATATGAAATTGTTTGCTGGTTTCAGACAGATTTATACTGTGCCCTCGGCAGGAGGTTCTGAATTTGTTCTGACCAGTGATAGTTATGATCATTGGTATCCAGAGTGGTCACCTGATGGAAGTGATATTGTTTATGACAAGCAGGATGGAACTGGCTTTCGACAAATCTATAAGATTTCATCGAGCGGAGGAACTGAATTGCCACTCACCAATGATACATATGATCACCGGTATGCTCAGTGGTCACCTAATGGAAACGAAATCGCATATCAGAAAGACATAGCGGGTTTCTGGCAGATTTACAAAATTGCATCAACCGGAGGGACAGAGACACCTTTGACCAATGACACATATGATCATAGGTATGCTCAGTGGTCACCTGACGGCAGTGAAATCGTTTATCAAAAGCAGGATATAACGGGTTTTGACCAGATTTACAAGGTGTCATCAGGAGGTGGAACAGAAATACCTCTAACAAGTGATTTCTATGATCACATATACCCTCAGTGGTCACCTGATGGTAGTGAAATTGTTTATATGAAATACGACGGTACAACATTCTGGCAGATTTACAAAGTTTCTTCCACCGGTATTACTGAAACATTATCCTCTTTACCTGAGTTCTTCAGATTTACTATTAAACCATCCATAAACCTATCAGGAAAAGTGAACATCAATTACGTTGTAACCAGAAAAACGCGAATCTCTTTATATATCTACGACATTACTGGTAGTGTAGTAAGAGAACTGGTAAAGAACAAAGTAGAACCAGGTAGTTATTGTATTACATGGAACGGCACAGATGCCTATGGTAGAAGAGCCCCCGAAGGAATCTATTTTTGTCGGCTGAATGGAGACAACTTTTCTGCTACAAAGAAGATGGTATTGCTAAAATAGAAATCTGTTATTATTGAAAGATATGGGGTCACCTTTCTAAGAAAGGGAGAAACGGAGACACGAGGATACAGAAAGAGGAAAGATGGGTAGTCATATACTGAAATTGACAATCGATCTTATCCCTAAATCTTGTTGGAATGCTAATATTCGTGAGCACATGGCTAAGTCCAATTGGAATAAGCTACAGAAAGAAGTTCTAAAAAAAGCGAATAACACCTGCGAAATTTGTGGTAGCAATAAAAAAGTCGGTTGCCATGAAGTTTGGCAATACGATGATAAACAACGTACTCAGAAACTTAAAGGATTTAAAGCAATTTGTCGTATGTGCCGCTATGTCGAGCACTTTGAAATGTCGCAGGTTCTTGCTCTGAAGGGATATCTTAATTTGAATGAAATAATAAAGCATTTTTGTGAGGTTAATAGTGTTTCGTGGGATGAATTTAATAAGCATAAAGAAAAAGTATTTGCTAAATGGAAAGAGCGATCTGGGGATAAATGGAAAACTGACTTCGGCAAGTGGAGTGAATTTATTACTGAATGAACAAGTGGGGTCAAATCCCCATTATACACGATAACGAGGGCAGGCAATAACGACAGATGATAGTCCGTTATATCGTAAATAACGAGACCAGGGATACTGGATACTAGTGGAAAAAATGGCATCACTTATGAAAAAATTATCTCACGATGTGAGATCGATGACAGTGATATAAGACCAGATTACGGTGATATATATCATTGACAGATGTTAGGCAAAAGATAAAACTATACCGTAGAAAAGATAAAATTAGACTTGATTTTCGGTATAATTAGGCTCTAAAATGGACTATATTGATAACTTGAAAGATTCGGGTTAAATCTCGACCCTCCACAAATTATTGTAATGTCCTTAGGGATGTTTGTGAACACTTTCATACCTGCCACCGAAGTGTTCGGATTTGATACAATATCTTTCCCTGGACACAAGTATCTGGCATCTGTTCTTATGCTCTTAGCGGCATCTCTATTCGTAACAAATCGTTTCCATAAACTGCTATTGCCTTGTTTGCCACAACAGGAAAATGGAACGAAAGGTATTTTGCATAATGAACGTCACCAGCTACTGCGAACAAAATTAAACACCTTGAACTAACCCGGAGTTTTATATTCTGCTGTGAAACACCTGGCAGAACAATTTCCACGGTTAAATTGTTCATCTGTTCATCAAAATAGGTGCACATATCAGGTTCTATTTTGTGCCTAATTCTTGTTTTTATAAAACACCTCCACGGATCTATTCTCCGTTCAAATACTAGCATCTAATATCTCGAACCTAGTATCTATTTTATTCTTACGCAAATTTCATACCAGTGCAAAAGTTACGATTTTTCAACATATTGATGTGATATCGTAACGACAATCGTATGACTGATGATACGCCCTTAATCACAATTGATACACCTATGCTATATAGTTTGACGCATTAAACGTTTAAACGGATTACCCTTACTTTGGAAAATCTGGAGGAGCCGTCTATTCTCCGGTTCCCAGACCAATTGACAATCAATCATATATATAGATAATACATCCTATGCATTGGCATGACGATGAATTGATAAGCGAGGAAGAGACCAAGCCATCCAGGAAGAATTGGCGGATCATCAATAAGCTATTACCCTATTTTAGAAAATATAAAATAAAGATCATTATTGCTTCAATCCTGCTTCTTTTCTCGACGCTATTGACCCTGGTCGGACCGATATTAATAAAGCGCGTTATTGATATCGAGATTCCTCAAAAAGATATGCAAGGGTTATTGATAATTGCATCGATATACTTGGCAGTTCAGTTATTTATCATCCTGGTCAGATATTTCCAGGAGATCGAGATTCAAAAAGTCGGGGAAAAAGCAATCGCGGATCTTAAATCCGATCTTTTCGGACAATTACTTCATATTCCGGTTGCGCATTATGACCAGAACCCGGTCGGCAGGTTGATTTCCAGAGTCGATAGTGATACAGAAACGCTTAAGTACCTTTTTTCGCAGACTGCGGTCGTATTGATCCAGAACCTCGCGCTCATAATAGGGATGTCAATCGTGATGATGATTGTAAATCTGCGGCTTTACCTATTGATCCTGATTATACTACCACCATTCTTATACATTTTCTGGTGGTTTGAACGGAGTGTCAGACCGGTTTATCTGGCGGTGAGAAAGAAAGTCGCAGAAATAAACGGCTATATTATTGAGGTCCTGCACGGCTTGCCTATTGTGCAGGTATTCCAGCAAGAAGCGAATTTCATCAAGAAAATCAATGAACTGGGCAAAGAAAAATATGAAGTAGAGCTTAAAGCGCTGTCTTACTGGTATCGGATCTGGTTCTTTGTTGATCTCGGTGAAGTCATCGGCGTCATCCTTGTTCTTGGTGTTGGCGGCATGTGGGCTTTAAAAGGAGTCATCACCATTGGCACGATATTTTTATTCGTCAGTTATATTACACGTCTTTTTAGCCCGCTGCGCCGATTATCTGATCAGATCAATGTTATTGAACGAGCTTTTGCATCAGCCGAGCGCGTATTTGAGATACTGGCCCAAAAACGTGAAGGAAAAAAACAGGAAAAAGAACTGGTTAAAACCTTAAAAACGCATATCGAGTTTAAAAACCTCAGTTTTTATTACGAAAACAAAAATTGGGTTCTCGAAGATCTGAATTTCAAGATAAGAAAGGGAGAGCGTATTGCCTTTGTCGGTGAAACTGGAGGTGGCAAGACTTCTATTGTTGCCCTTCTGCTAAAATTTTATGATCCGCAGAAAGGAACGATTTTAATAGACAATACGTGCATTTCGAAGATTAACAGAAACTCGCTGCGTGCAATAATCGGATTCGTGCCCCAGGACGTAATACTTTTCCCCGGTTCAATACTGGAAAACCTCCGCCTATTTGATGAGCAAATCCTGCCTCAAAGAGTAATCGACGCTGCAAACCGGGCGAATATACATGATCGGATATGTCGCTTACCAAAAAGCTATGATACAAATATCATTGAGCAGGGCGTAAACCTGTCCTTTGGTGAAAGACAGCTATTATCCTATGCACGCGCACTCGTATTTGATCCGGATATCCTCATCCTTGACGAAGCTACATCATCGGTCGATCCTGAAAGCGAGCGCTTAATACAGCAGGGGATGAAAGAACTTTTAAAAGGCCGGACCGCAATCATCATTGCGCATCGGCTCACAACTACAAGATTAGCTGATCGGGTTCTGGTAATCCACAAAGGTCAATTAATCGAGCAGGGAACCCATGCAGATCTGCTTGGCAAAAAAGGTTATTACCACAAGCTTTACAAGTTACAGTACCTGAGTATAAAATGATGCAATCAATAAGTGACTATTGGAAAAAGAAAAAATCCTGGTTAGTATTTTTGATTTGCTTCACCCTGGTTAAAATTATTACTGTACTACTATTTCCTTATATCCTAAAAGACATAATCGACGGCATAAAAACAGGTTTCAATGTACAGAACCTACTCCATTATGTATTGCTCCTTGGCGTGCTCGGTGTATTCCGCGCCCTTTTCAGTACCTTTCTTCCGTATTCGCGCGGCAGGATGAATGAAACATACCTGGTCGAAGAAAGAACCAGTCTTTTTTCAAGAATTCTCAAGAAAGGACATTCATTTACCAACCGCTTTCCAGGGGGCGATGTATTACAGCGGTTTGATCATGATTTGAGCGAATTATCCTGGTTTGCCTGTTCAGGGATCTTCCGTCCTATAGTAGCATCGATCACCGTGCTCGTGGCTCTTGTTTTTATGATACAGATAGATCTGTGGCTCACCATACTTGCGGCCATGCCGACAACCCTGGCGATCTTTGGCTGGCTGAAATTGAGCCCATATGAATATAAATACTACCATATCTGGCGGGATAAAATGGCAAAGGTGAATAACCACCTCCAATCAAGTTTTTCCGGCATCAAACTGGTGAAATCCTATACAATGGAAGAGAAAAACCATAAGCAATTCAAAACAATCCTGGCAAATAGAATCAAAGCCGCCGTCAAAGTAATAAGGATCGAGACCCTCATCCATACCCTGTTCACGGCAATTGAAGAAATCGGTATTATTTTTGTATTAATCTTTGGCGGCATCTTTATCATAAAAGGCAATATAACGATCGGTGAATTCATCGCCTTCAATGCATATATCATTATTCTCCTTGACCCGATGATTACGATCGGCCATTTTTTTGTTTCAAAGAAAAGAGCCGAGGTCCAGAACGAACGCCTTGAGGAGGTGAAAAACTATCCGGTTGATGTAGTTGACAAGGGAGACTTAAAGAATATCACGTACGAAGAAATAAGTATGAAGGATGTTTCTTTCAAATACTCGAAGGATGCATTAAAGACTCTCGATAAGATCAATTTAGCTATCCGGATCAGCAAGAAAATCGGTCTGGCCGGAACAGTTGGTTCAGGCAAAACCACGCTCATTAAATTGATAATGAGAATAATAGATCCTACCGAAGGTAAAGTGAGCATGGGCAGGTTCGATATAAGAGATATCCCGCTTGCTGATTTGAGGTCTTTATATAGTTATGTTCCGCAAGAGCCGTCACTGTTTTCTGATACAATCGGGAATAATATAGGTTTTGGCAGAGAATGCAGTACAGATGAGTTGTCCCGTGCTATAAAACTTGCCCAGCTGACCAGTTTTGTTAAAAAACAAGCCGGAGGATTGGATGAATTGATCGGCGAAAAAGGACTGAAACTATCCGGCGGTGAAAAACAAAGGATGGCGATTGCCCGGGCAATTCTAAAAAAACCAAAGATTCTTATCCTTGATGATGCTACTTCGAACCTTGATGCCGAGACCGAGCGAGAATTGGTTAATCAATTATCCAGAGGCGCGGATACCACGCTGATCATTATCTCACACCGGCTTTCTATTCTTTCGGTCTGCGATTATATTTATACGATAGATCATGGTGTGATCATAGAACAGGGCACACATGATGAGCTGCTTGGAAAAAAAGGGCTTTACTGCAAACTATATCAACATCAACTCATCGAAGAAGAACTCAGGAAATAAAGCACCCGAGCACCGAGGGGAAGATATGGGGTCAAACCTTTTTCCGAGTAACGGCGACAGAGAGTTTCGGAGTAATGGTGTCCAGCCAGTAGAAATCGCGGCGGGATAAATAGTGTATAAGGCGCAAAATACAAAAAACTGGATCGTCCGATCAAGTCGGACGATGACAGAGGGACAATGGGGTCAAATCCACATTATACACGATAACGAGGGCAGGCAATAACGACAGATGATAGTCCGTTATATCGTAAATAACGAGACCAGGGATACTGGATACTAGTGGAAAATATGGCATTACCTTTTCTAAGAAATGGAGAAAGGGAGAAAGGGAGAAACGGAGAATGGGAGAAAGGGAGACACGGGGAAAGGGAGATACGGAGAAAGGGAGATACGGGGAAAGGGAGACACGGAGGAAAGGGAGAAACGGAGAATGGGAGATACGGAGAAAGGGAGATACGGGGAATGGGAGACACGGAGAATGGGAGACACGGAGATACGGGGAAAGGGAGACACGGGGAAAGGGAGATAAAAGCGTAAAGCGTAGGGCGTTGAGCGTAGGGCGTTTTTAATTATAAATTGCAGCAAATTCTAATTTACAAAACCATTCGAGATTTTAGATTTTGTAGAATGTCAAGTTGTAAATATCGCTATAGTCTCGAGTCTAACGAAGTTAGAGAGAGGAAGTATTGAAATGCCGAAAGTCTCGTAGAGACCGAAGGTCTTGTAGAGGTCGTAGATCCTGTCGCAGATACCGAAGTACTGAGGGGAAGAATTGAAGGGACCTGCTATCTATTTTCTCATCCTATTTCATTTCTCAGCTCTACACGAATATTCTTCTCAATGTCTAACGAATAATGATAAGTGATTTTGTGAATTGTTCTTTTTTTGTTTTAAGAACAATTTGATAGACCCCAGAATCGAGTTCTTGCGGTGGGTGGTATGCAAAACCATGGATTGGTGTTATCTCTGAGTAGATAGTCTCAATATATCTTCCCAGATTGTCATAAAGAGAAAGTTCCACGTATTCATTTACTACATAACGATTTGAGAAAATCATCGTTGAATTCCTGCATGGATTTGGGGATGTTATTATCGCGTGAACTCTGTAGTTATTTGTATCGGATTGGGTTTCTTCGATATCTAATGTCCCCAAAGAAATTATCGTGAAATCAGTATCTGTACCCCACCCTACACTTGTACATGCAGCATAGAGTGTAGTGGCATTATCATAAGTTAGATCACTAAGATGATCATTTGCATTAGATGGTCCATTATAATGATATACCCAATTAGTATCACCGTCAGCAGTTAGACTGATAATAATGCAATCATTCATAGAATTATAACTGCCATGACCAGCTGCGTATATATTGCCATCAGTAGCGACAATGATTGAGTTGGCAACATCGTTTAAATGATCGATAGCGTCATATGTGAAATCCCAGAGTAATACACCACTTTGACTGTATTTTAACACTGTGAAATCACGACCTGTTCCAATTCCTGTACTATAACCGGCTGTATAAATATTTCCGTCTCCTCCATATGTGACCGAAATAGCCCCGTCTTCTGAATTTGCAGGTCCATTATATCTATAGATCCAATTTTCGGTTTGACATAACAGTATCACCGGCATAAATAAGAAAAGAATAGCGTAGAAATAGTTTGATCTCATGATCCTCCCCTAATTTCATTATAGTATTGCTGATGTCTTATGTCAAGGTATAATCATCAGAAACTTGGACACATCTTTATCCCTTGATTTTGAATTTATCAAATGAACTCCTCACCTCTGAAACAATACTGAAATGATATTCAGCACAAGGTTCAGGGTAGGCTCTTGTCCTCTCCTCAGAGAGGAGAGGGAAGTGATCAATTAATACGCCCTCTTCCTTTGTAGGAATGATTCAATCAATTGTAGTTGCCCGATTTACCCCGTTAGATACATGGTGGTTTTAATAGTGCGGAGTTTCGACGAAGACAGTTATCTAACGGGGTGAATCGGGTAGTCCAATGAATTGGACAACTACAGTGCAGAGAGGAAAGTAACCAAATTAATACACCCTCTCCCTTTTCAAGGGAGAGGGATGGGTGAGGGTTTCCTAAAATGTCTATTAAACAATGTGTCCAAGTTTCTGATAATCATACCTTGTATCGACGGCGAATTATTTGTGAAAAAGGTATAGATCTTGATATTCTACAAGATAAGTTTTGCACTGACGAACGAGGCGCAGAAATGAAACTAGGGGACGGGGTTGACTTTGTGGCAAAATTTTGGATAATGTACAAATGAGAAGGAAAATGAAGCGTAGAGAAATAATGAGCTGGGGTATAATTATTATTATCCTTGTAATAATTGCATGGATTGTTTGCGAAGTGGTTCGATAAAAGACAAGATGAAGTGTGGAATATGGCATCACCTTTTCTGAGAAATGGAGAAACGGTTGTTTCGCAGATGAAAAAATTATTCCTTACGGAATTCGATTACATTGAT
The DNA here is from genome assembly GCA_030609135.1 of Candidatus Stahliibacteriota bacterium. GTDB lineage: Bacteria > Hydrothermota > Tepidihabitantia > SM23-42 > SM23-42 > JAUVZL01. Next base: position 15,486 of record JAUWCU010000008.1, read on the forward strand.
AGACAAGAAGATTGCAGTGATAATACAGACACATGGGGTTACATATTGAAAATTGCCTCTCATTACTTCCTCTCTCTAACTTCGTTAGACTCGAGACTATAGCGAGATCTACGATGAGATCTTCGACAGGCAGTGATATTTCATATCGTCGATTACACAGATATTTGAATGGCGATGCCAAGGAGTATTAGGTGTTTTGTCCAAAATGTAAAGCTGAATATGTAGAAGGTATTAAGGTGTGTGCTGATTGTGATGTGCCGCTTGTTGATAAATTACCTGAAGAGAGAAAAGAAAAGACGAGATTAAAACAAACTCATAAAGATGCGAAATTTGAAGAAGTTATTATTACATTCAATCAAGGTGAAATTGCGTTCATTAAATCTCTTCTGGATGATGCAGGTATTGAATATTATTTCAAAGGTGACTATTCTAATGTAGTACGTCCTTGGGCAGACCCGGTGAGATTGATGGTTAAAGATGACCAAGTGGAAGAGGCAATAAAGATTCTCAAAGAATTAGATTTTGGTTCCGCTGGATGGCGCAGCGAACAAAACGAAGCAGAGTAACAAGACATGTGGAGATAATTCACGGGGGCAGGCGTTCAGGTGTTTATTGCGATGGGCATCCTTAACATGGTGTCTCTGTTCCGCACGGCATCGAAGATTTAGCAGCGAATAACTCTGATGCAGTCAGCAAACCTGCTCTGATTATCAGAGCAGCTGGAATTATTTCGTATACTGTGCCGTCGAGTTCGAGTGTGTTGTATTCCTTTGTTTCTCCGTCAGCACTCGGGTACGAAGCACACTGACGTTTAACCAACTTACCGCCTAACAAATTTTCGAGAGCTTTGCCATTGATCAAAATATGGATAATCAAATCATTAATGGCTGCGGAGAAAAAAATTCAGTTACTCAGGCAAGCTAAGTTTAAGGATGAAGAAGCTGTCAAAAAAATCGAAGCACTACTCAAGCTTCTAGATTAAATACCAGCGCACTGAAATATCTACTTTTTCTTGCTTTGCTTATGCCGGTACATTGACTGGTCAGCAGTCAATAACAATTTATAAATAGTCTGAGGTTTATCAGGGTCATAGTATGCCCAGCCAATGCTCAGCTCAAGGATAAGCGGCAGTTTTGTTTTTTTATTGAATGAATCAAGGCTTTTTTGCAACCGAATATAAAGATCTTTGGCGCGGGTTGCGCCGGCTTCTGATGTCAATACCACAAATTCATCACCACCGATCCGGGCGATTATATCAGATCTGCGAAACGTAGTTTTAAGAATATTCGTTGTTTCGACCAGGGCCCGGTCACCGATCGAATGACCGAATTCATCATTGATTTTTTTCAAATTATCGAGATCCGTAAATAGCAGGATGACGCCTTTTTTCTTACGACTGGCGATTTTTAGTTGATGTTCAGCTAAGGTCATAAACCCACGCCGATTATATAATCCAGTAAGATCGTCAATCAGGGATAGGGCACGCAGCTGTTCTTCCTTATGCTTGCGTTCAGTGATATCTTCGATCACTCCGTCGATCCATTTCACCCTACCTTTGTCGTCACACTGGGCTTTTGCATAGATCGATACCCATATCGGCGTGCCGTCTTTTTTCTGCATTAATATTTCCCGGTTTCTAACGAAGTTTTTACGCCTTAATTCTTTGATAAGCCCGCGACGGTCTTTGCGATTATGATACAGGTCCAGGACCTGAATTTTCAGTAATGATTTTACCGACCTGTATCCGAACATCTTCACCAATGCAGGGTTTACCTGAATGAAATGTCCTCCAGTATCGCCAGTTGTTCGAAATACACTGACATTTAGGTTCTCGACGATCGTTCGGAATCTGATATCGCTTTCACGCAGCGCTGTTTCCGCGGTTTTATGTTCGGTTATGTTCTGGGTAAGGATTACTATTTGCTCAACCTTTTTATGTTTATCCTGGATCGCATAATAATATTGGGATATCCACATAGTGGCGCCGGTTTTTGGATGTTTTACCCTGAGCTCGGGGAGGAATAATTCACCGCCGTGGTCAAAAACCTTTTTGAATTTCGAGATGACATTTTTTAGATACGGATATCTTTTGACTAAAGGCCAATGCCTGGTTTTCTTATCATTTTCCTTGATCTGTCGGGTTGTGAGCCGCCAGATTTTTTTCCACGCTTTATTGACAAAAAACAGGTCACCTGCGCTATTTCGAATCGAAATACCGACCGGTGAGTGTTCGAATAAAGCACGGTTCAAAACTTTACTGTGCCGCAGTTCTTCTTTGAGTTGTTCGTTCATGGTTTCAAGCTTGTCTATACGGCCGTCTAACCTATTAGATATTTTCTTGTGTCGCAATTTCGTACGGGATGATCGGTTACTGATTGTATTTTCCATTCTACACTTTGGCTTTTGAATAATACACCTTTTCTAATAAAAGTCAATACTTTCCGCCTCATTATACTCCTCTCTCTAACTTCGTTAGACTCGAGACTATAGCGATATTTTCGACAGGCGTAATGACATTTTAGGATTCCACATCTCTGGATTATCCAGTCAAGCTGGATAATGACACGTGAACTAATGATGCTCATTACACCCTACGCTTTATTCCTTACGTCTTTAAGCCTGCCCGTTTTGAAATAAATAAACGTTTAAACCCATTACAACTCAAGATCTAAAAAGTGATCACCCTACGTTCTTAATGGCATTTCTATTCGGAGCAAACCGTTTCCATATACTGCTATTGCCTGGTTGGCAACAACAGGAAAATGGAGTGAGAGGTACTTAGTATAGTGAACATCACCGGCTACTGCAAATAGAATTAGACATCTTGAGTTTACCCTGAGTTTTATATTCTGCTGTGAAACACGTGGCAGAGCAATCTCCACGGTTAGATTGTTCATCTGCTTATCAAAATAGGTGCACACATCAGGTTCTATTTTGTGCCGGATTGTTGTCATCATAAAAATGTGATCTCCTTTAATGCGTTTAAAACAGCAAAAATTCTTTCATTATTGCTTGCTTTATCAATCGGGCTGAAGAAAAAGCCCTGGCGCTGCACCGAGTACCCATTGGTGATTCCATATAGAATTTCACCGTCAAAAAATTCCACTTTTACTTTCTTACCATAAACCTTGATGCCTTTTAGATCATCGAATGATTTCTTCAATGCCGAATGACCATTACCATTCAGGTCTTTTACGAAAAAGACCGCCTTGAGTGTATTAGTTCGCACAATAACCGGTTTTTCTCCATCCCTGTTTTTAACCATAAGGTGAAACACCTCCTTATTCGGGTTAAAATCGGTTGTATAACCCCGGTCAATTGTTCCATCTAAATAGCGTACGACAACTTTGTTTAACATAATTCATTCCTTTCTTTCTTTATATACACTGAAAGACAGTTTTTATTCAACGCGATCCATGGACCAAAGACATACCATATATTTGTTATCATACTTTAGTTATATGCAAATCTTATGCCAGTATTTTCTGCTTAAATTTCAAGGGTTTTTATAAATACTGCACAAAAATTGTGCAAAATGCCGCGAGGACAGGCAATAACGACAGATGATAGTCCGTTATATCTTAAATAACGAGACCAGGGATACTAGATGCTGGATACTAGATGCTTGTGGAAAAATTCGCAAAGGCGTAGGGCAACAGGCTATTGACTCCGGGCCTGTAAAACATATAATGATAGAAAAAGAGGAGGAAATTATGGAGCAAAGATATATCAAAGTAGTCCTTATAGGACTACTAATAGCCATGTTTGTTGGTTGCGGTACTAAAGATACAAAGACAGAAGTAAAGCCCCCGGAGACGCAGGTAAAAGGGGAAACCATTTCTTTACAATCATACAATTATCCTGACCATTTCATTCGGCACAGAGATTTTCTCGGCGAAATTACGATCATAAGTTCGGATTTAGATAAAAAGGACGCTACCTTTAAGATCGTACCAGGATTAGCTGACAGTAAACTTATTTCCTTTGAATCGGTTAATCATCCAGGGTATTATTTAAGGCATCAGAATTTCCGAATAAAGCTACACAAATATAGTGACGAACAATTATTCAAAGAGGACGTAACATTTAGAAAAGTACCGGGTCCAGCAGATAAGTCATGGTCATCATTTGAATCCTACAATTATCCAGGACACTATATAAGACACAGAGATTACCATCTATATATTGAGGAAGGCAGCGATGATCTGTTTAAAAAAGATGTGACCTTTAAAATAGCTGCTCCAAAATGGTCAAAGTAATAAGATGATGCCGCCTGCGGCGCTATAGAAAAACGTCTGTTCTTCAAAATTGAAAAATGCAAGGATTTCCGCTTTGGAGAGAAGTTCATTAAAGCTATTGAGAAAGATAATATTAAATACCACATTTATCCCAAAGATTTTCAATGGGAAGATGTGGATTCCCGGGATATAGAACACCACTTGACACTATACTATATTTGAATATACTCATTTTAGATAAAGGAGGTTCTGTGAATATATACGTAGGTAATTTGTCGCATGATGCTAGTGATAGCGATTTACAAAAGGCTTTTGAAGCCTTTGGACAGGTTGCATCTGTAAATATTATAAAGGATAAGTTCAGTGGTCAGTCAAGGGGATTCGGATTTGTGGATATGCCCAGTAAAGATGAAGCCCAGGCTGCAATCACTGGAATGAGCGGCAAGGAGTTTATGGGACGAGAGCTTAGTGTTAACGAGGCGCGTCCCCGTACAGATCGTTCAGACCGTCGAGGTGGCGGAAAAGGAGGTGGTGGGCGTCGCTCCTGGTAGAAAAAATACTCAAAAGTAGCACGTGGTATCAAGTGGAAGTGGGTTAAACCCCTATTATACACGATAACGAGGACAGGCAATAACGACAGACGATAGTCCGTTATATCGTAAATAACGAGACCAGGGATACTAGATACTGGTGCAAAAGCTTCACCTATGAAAAAATTGCAGCCGATTTCGTAAAATAGATGCCTTAATTTCCATAAAATTTAGTTACAATTGTTCAAAGGAGGTATTATGCATGGATTTTGCCATATTGAAATTCCAACAACCGATCCAAGCAAATCCAGTAAGTTTTACAGCAGTATTTTTGGTTGGAAGGTAAACGAGAGCAACCCGGATTATTTTGAGTTCTCAACACCTGATGATGATGATGGTGGTTTTACGACCGCGGCGAAACCGGTTCAAGATGGCGTAGTTTTGTACATTAAGGTCGCGGATATTGAAACAAAACTCAAGGAAATTGAAGCGGCTGGAGGAAAAATAGTTAAGGGTAAGACAGGTATCTCTCCAGAATATGGGTTTTATGGTTTGTTTACTGATCCCTGCGAAAATATAATGGGGTTGTGGGCGAAAGAATAACGAGGAGACAAGGAGAAGAAGAGCAGAGGAGAAAAGATAAATACCTGAAATTCCCCGTAAAAGAGGATTCTCGCTACGCGGAACAAAATACCTAATTATAATGATATGAAATTTACCATGGGTAAGATGAAAGACAGGGAAACCAAAGATCTACAAGAGATTATTGATGGACTAGCCAGAGTAGCCAACAATGATTTCTCTACCAAGATCAAATTATCAGGTAGCAATGCTGATTTAGCTGCTATTGCAAAAAGCTTCAATGAGATGATAAGTGAGATCAGGAATGCTGCAGATGACACAAGAGACTCGCTTAATGAACTGGAACGAGTGACAAAGAAACTGAAGAGGATATTCGAAGCCAGTAATGACATCATTCTCCAGGTTAATAAGTATGGTACGCTCGTCGATATCAATAAGAGTGTCGAGGATATCCTTGGGTTCAAAGCCGATGACCTCATAGGAAAACATTTTGCTAAGTCTGGTGCAATTCCAGCAAAGGAAATCCCCAAATTAACAAAGAGTTTTAGGGATGCAATTGCCACGGGTAAAGTGACCGATGTTACCGAACTTGAACTGAAGGCCAAGGACGGCAACATCGTATATAGCGAAGCAAGCACAAAGCTTATTAAGAATGATGATGAAATAGAAGGTGCAGTCGTGGTGCTGCGAGATATCACCAGGCGCAGTCGAGCAGAAGAAGCCGTGCGGGAACAGGAGGCGAGGTTGCGTTCGATTATCACCTCGATGGAAGATTTTATCTTTATCCTCGATATGGATTTACGTTTCGTGGAATACTATCAATCATCCGAACACCCGGATCCAGATATTTATGCAAAGACTGAGGAGTATATAGGCAAATCGCTCAGAGATGTCTTCCCGCGTCGGGTGGCTCAGGATTTTGAAAAAGTTATCCGTGCCTGTATAAAGACGAATAATAGTCAGCAGCTTGATTATCCATGGGAACTACCTGGTACAACACTCTGGTTTAGTGCCAGGATATCACCTCTTTTAGATATTAACGGAAACACTACCGGCGTGACCGTAGTAGCGCGTGACATTACACTTCGAATGAAAATGGGAAAAGCTCTGGAAGAGAGCGAGAAGAAATACAGAAAGATATTTGAAAACTCTCCGCAAGGTTTTATACTTCTGGATACTGAAGGGCATATCATAGATGTGAATAAGAAAATATGTGATTGGCTCGGATATGAACCTGATGAAATGATTGGAAAAAATCATATTCTGTATCCGTTTCTTACAAAATCAGGTAAGGTTATGGCAATGAAGAAATTTTTTCAGAGACTGCTGGGAAAAGTTCTACCGGCATATGAGCTTGAGTTTGTTACAAAAAATGGAGAAAAATTTCTTGGTGAAGTCCTGGCAATGCAGATATGGGATGAACAGGGTAAAATAGTACAAATTCTGGTAATGATATCTGATATCACCAATCGTAAAAGCGGGAACTAAGAACCAGGAAGGATGATGTGAAAGAAGTACAGGAAATCCTCCAGCAATTGACAAAATGACTGCTTCGTAGGTGATTATACAGTTAATATGAAACCAAGAATAACATAACCACAACTTACATTTATTTCACATATTTTGTTGAAATTTATAATTGATATAGATTAATCAGGTGTTTCAGACCACAAATAGAAAGAACCAGTGATAATGATAACGGAGTTATTGCCTGCCTTGGTTTTTAAATACTCGATTCCATTTTTCACTGATGATACAATTGTAAGGTTTTTTTGATATTTTTTCGCTCTTTTGTATAAATCGATTGGCTCCATTGCCCTTGGGTTATTTGCCTTAACAAGTAGAACTTCTTTTGCTTTTGGAAAAATGTATTTCAGGCAATATCTAATATCCTTATCTTTGTTAGTGCCAAATATTAAATAGAGATCTTTGGTATTTATAAGATTTAGATTTTTTTCCAGGGCTTCAAATGAATCCTGATTATGGGCACAGTCAAAGATTATCAAGGGTCTTTTTGTCCGTTCTCGAAGAGTCCCGCTTTGCGTGGATTCTCGGAAATACGGAACGAGACTCTTCGGAGATATAATTTCAAATCTGCCGCGCAGGTCTATTTGTCTAATACCCTTTTGTATGGCTGGGATAGGAATTTTGAAGCCCATTTTTCCAAGTTCATTTATTACCGCAAGAGCTATGAGTAAGTTTTCAACCTGATGTTTTCCTGGCAAAGGTAAAAAGGTATCGTATTTACCGGTTTCTCCTTTAATTTTTAAATAACTGCCTTTGATTGTTTGTCTTACGATTTTAATATCATGTTGACTTTCGCCGAAAGTGATTTTATTGCGTTGTTTTTTGGCTACTCTTTTTATTATTTGTTCTACACTCGATCGCTGGTGAATGGTAATCAATTGACTATACATAGTTTTATCCCTCTTTCTAGGTTGTCGATTTTCTGGAGTAGGGTCTGTCTGCGTGCGACGCACAGGCAGGCGTTTACGCCCGTATTTTGGGAGTGCAATGTCTTCTGACATTGCATGCAACGAGGGGACTCCCTGTATGTTTATAAACTGACGGGGCAGGCGTTGCACTCCATATTTAACGAGCCCTGTTAAATAACAACACCAGGAATGCTTAAACTTTCTTCTACATATTGTATTTAACAGGGCGAGCCTAAAGGCTCTACTCCCAGGAAAATGGGAGTTTTTCAAAATGTCCACTTGTGGGGGAGGGAAGGGTGGGGGTTTAATAATCCCTGCTTTTTCTCGTGTGATCTGGGATAATTTATTACCTAATAGATTTGTATGGTCATAGCCGATTTTTGTTATTACTGATATTATCGGGTGTGTAACATTTGTTGAGTCGAGTCTGCCGCCCAGTCCAACTTCAAGAATTGTGAAATCGGTTTTTTCCTTTAAAAAATGCAAAAATGCAATTGTAGTAAGTACTTCAAAGTAAGTACGTGCCCCGTGAAATTCATGTTGTTTAATAGGGCTTGCCCCAGATGATTTTCTATATTTCACAGGGCGTGCGCCAACTGGTGTTTTCATATTTATGTAAGGTTTAATTTCTTTGATGTATTTATTTAATTGATGATTTGAAATTTCAATATTATTGATTTTTATTCTTTCATTTATTCTTTTAAGGTGGGGTGAGGTAAATAGTCCTACCCTGTACCCACTGGTTTCTAAACATGAACTAATCATTGCGGCAGTGGAACCTTTTCCCTTTGTTCCCGCGATATGTATGACATTATTCAGTCTTTTTTGCGGTGAGTCAAATTGTGTTAAAAATTCTATGAAGTCTTCAAGTTTGTAATCGTAACCAGGTATTTTTTCGTAATCAACCAGGGAGTTAAAAAATTCTTCAGGGTTCACATTGTCCTAACGGCTTTAATTTCATTGCAATGTCAATAGCCGGGGCTGAATGGGTGAGTGCACCGATGGAGATAAAGTCCACGCCACAGTCTTTATAAGCAGCGATATTGTATAGGTCGATTCCGCCACTTGCCTCGATTTCTGTATCCCCTTCTGAGGCGCGTACAATTTCAACGGCTTTGCTTAATTGATCAGGGGTCATATTATCGAGCATGATCCGGTTAACCTTAACTGATAGGGCTTCGTTCAATTCTTCAAAGGTCTTGACCTCAACTTCCACAAAAGCTCTTTTTCTTTTCTTGCGTGCCGCGCGTACCGCATCAGTTATACTACCGGCAATCTCAATGTGATTGTCTTTGATCAACACCATATCGTATAGACCAAATCGGTGGTTATGACCGCCACCGGTACGGACGGCATATTTCTCCATTACTCTCAAACCAGGGGAGGTTTTTCTCGTATCGAGAATTTTCAATCGTCCCTCAGTAACATCCACGAAGTTCCTGGTGAACGTGGCAATGCCGCTTAGGTGTTGTAAGAAATTGAGTGCAGTCCGTTCACCTTTCAAACATAAGGCGGCTGAACCAATGAGCGTGGCAATGGTCATACCGGGTGAAAAACTAGCACCGTCAGGCATTTTGCATTGGAAATCAATACGTTCATCAAGTACCGCAAAAACCATCCGGGCAATCGTGACGCCGCATAAGATGCCGTCTTGTTTTGCGAATATTATACCGAGTGCTTGTTGTTGTTCATCAACTATCGGATCAGTTGTGATGTCACCCCTGCCGATATCCTCTTTGAGCGCATTTTTGATGATCCTCAAGAATTGCTTATTGTCTTTATCGCTTTGAACCGACTTCCCTTTGATATCTCCTCCCTTCGTTGTTTTCCAATCGTTGCTTTATTAATTTTATCCGATCCCTTATTTCTGCGGCACGTTCAAATTCCATCAAGGCGACCGCTTCTTTCATTTCTTTGTACAGCTTTGCCAGTTCTTCAACCTTTATTTGTTCTTTGTTGCTTTTGTTTATGCGGTCAGCGACTGAGGTTGCCTTAATTATCTCTTCCTCGGTTTTGACAATGGACCGTGGTGTGATATTGTGTTTTCTATTATAGGTAAATTGCTTATTGCGCCTTCTTGCCATTTCGGCAATCGCTCTTTTCATTGAGTCTGTATTTTCATCAGCATACATGATGACTTCGCTGCGCACATTGCGTGCGGCACGACCGGCCGTTTGAATCAGGGAGCGTTCACTTCTTAAAAAGCCTTCACGGTCGGCGTCGAGGATTGCCACCAAGGTGACTTCGGGCAGGTCAAGACCTTCCCTCAGAAGGTTGATACCAACAAGCACGTCAAATTCGCCCAACCTCAATGCTCTTAGGATTTCTATTCTCTGGATAGCATTTATTTCTGAGTGCATATACCTTACCCGTATGCCGATTTCATTGAGATACTGCGCAAGGTCTTCAGCCATTCTTTTTGTCAAGGTTGTAACCAATACCCGCTCTTTATGCTGTACCCTTTGCCGTATTTCCGCGATCAGGTCATCGACCTGATTTTTCGCTGGTTTTACTGTAACCTTGGGGTCAACAATGCCGGTGGGGCGGACGATCTGCTCGACCATGCGGTGTCCTGATTTTTCAATTTCCCATTGTCCTGGTGTTGCGGAGATGCATATTGCCTGCTTAATCAATTGTTCAATTTCATCGAACTTCAAAGGTCTGTTTTCCAGTGCCGAAGGTAACCTGAAACCGTGCTCAACGAGCATTGTTTTACGCGCACGGTCACCTTCGTACATGGCGTGCAGCTGAGGTATTGTTACATGTGATTCGTCGATGACCATGATGTAGTCATCACCAAAGTAGTCGATCAGGCAATATGGTCGCTGGCCGGGTTTACGCCCGGACAGATGCATAGAATAGTTTTCAATACCCGAACAATAACCTAACTCAAGAAGCATCTCGATATCAAATTTTGTGCGCTGCGCCAAGCGTTGGGCTTCGAGGAGCTTGCCTCTTGCCTCAAAATACTTTAGCCGGTCAGCCAATTCGTCCTTTATTGCCTCAACCGCTTGCTCAATCTTGGATTGGGTGGTAATGAAATGTTTTGCCGGGAAGATTGTGATATAATCGAGGTTCTTTACGGTATGTCCGGAGATCGGGTCAAACAATTGGATTCTTTCAACTGTATCACCGAACAATTCGACACGGATGCCGTATTTTTCATCGGCTGGGTGGATATCGACTGTGTCACCGCGTACGCGGAATGTGCCGCGTGCAAATTCAAGGTCATTCCTCGCATATTGAATGGCAACGAGTGACTTTAATAGGGTGTCTCGATCCCGGGTATCGCCTTTGTTCAGGTAAACAACAAGCTCCTGGACTTCTTCAGGTGACCCTATGTTAAAAATGCAGGATACTGAGGCGACGATTATTACATCACGGCGCGTGAGCAGCGCCGCGGTTGCTCGCAACCTGAGCCTTTCTATTTCTTCATTTATTGACGCATCTTTTTCAATATATAGATCGGTTGCTGGAAGATATGCTTCCGGCTGGTAATAATCATAGTATGAGATAAAGTACTCAACGGCATTATCTGGAAAGAACTGTTTGAATTCACCGAATAACTGCGCGGCAAGTGTTTTATTGTGCGAAATGATGAGCATTGGCTTCTGGACGCGTTCGACAACATTAGCAATTGTAAATGTCTTACCTGAGCCAGTGACGCCCAACAAGGTTTGAAACCGTTTACTCTGTTCAATACCTTTAACTAAGTTCTGTATGGCTTCAGGTTGGTCTCCTTTGGGGGTAAAAGGAGCGTGGAGTCTAAAGGTCACGTTTCAGTATTCGATATGATTTAGAGTCAATAGAGAACCTCAGTTTCTGTGAGAAGGCAGTGAGTTGCTCGCCGTTCACCAGGTCAGTATAAGTACCATCCCATGCCGGCAAGGAAACAAATGACTGTTTATCTCCTGAATTGAGGACGACGATAAGACCACCTCGGTCATATGCATAGATTCCTGTAATGTCATTGACATACAGAGTGAAAAATGTGTTGCTCGATAGAAGAGGATTTGATTTACGGATTCTGATGAGTTTTTTTATTTCTGCAAGAAACATGCGATTCTGGTTCACAATATCCCAGGGAAAACTACCCATGTTAAGCGGTGCATAATCAGACATCGCTATTTCTTCGCCGTATAGAATGACTGGTGATCCTACACAGGTGAAAATAAATGCATAGAGATTCCTGACAGATTTCTTATCGGGGACAACTCGCATGTCATGACTTGAGAGGTTAATTAAGTTTACACTATTGCTCTGGGCAGGGCTAAAAAGGAGTATCTGCTGGAGTTTTCTATTAAATTCACTGGTCAGTATGTTATTTTTCACAAAGTAGTTGACAAGCAAATCGGTCAGTGCTTTGTTCGAACTGCCATCAAAGGTTTCACCGGTAAGAAGGCGTATGTCACTGCCTAAGAGCAGAATATTTGGATATCTCGATTTCAAATGGGTACGCAAGGTCCGTATAAACTTTGCATTAAGATGCTCGTCTTCACCAATATAAAAACCGTCAAAGCCAAAGCGCTTCCAGTATCCCAAATAACCGATTAGATAATTCATGACCTGGGGGTTGTTTAGATTGAACTTAGGAAAACGATAATCAGCGCGCCAACACTCATAGTTGGGCGGCGATTTTTTTATGGGTAGTGTATTGATCAGATACCAGTCAACGTATTTCGAACCTGCACCGTTCGTTTCAACGTCTGTGAAAGTTGGAAAATCAACCCCGGTGTGGCTGAAGGTAACCGAGAGAATTATCTTCATATTTTTTTCGTGCACTTGGTCGATAAGCTTTCTCAGAGCCATAGTATCCCCGAAACATGAATCGATCTTTGCGAAATCGCTTGCATTGAACTTGTGATTTGACGATGCTGAAAAAATCGGCTGCAGCAATATGATATCCGGTCCCAGTGAATCAATATATGCTAACTTATCAATAATACCTTTGAGGTCGCCACCATAAGGCTCCCAGTTTTTTGGTGCTTTACCCCAAGCCCTTTTTTCCTTGGGGTCATTGACACTGTCGGCATTGTAAAAACCATCCGTAAAAATCGAATAGTAGATTTTTCCAACGGCCCAGGATGGAGGTGTAAACAACGGCACCTTGGGAGTGAATTCATCAGTTTCCGGCAATAACAGAGAATCCTCGCCGTGTTTGACGACGAAATGGTAGGTTACTGTAGTATCAAATGCATTTAGGGTTGCTGCGAGATAGTCGTAGTTTGCATCGCTATAAACTGATTTCATCGGGTGGCGTATGTCGTTCATAAGGACCAGAACTTCCGCGACCGCACCCCGTTTTGCCCTCAGTTTCACTTCACCCGCCGAAGGATTAACATAGAAGATACTGTTTGGGTTATGCGTTATATCACTTAGGCTGAGTGCATTGCTCAGTTGAGGTAGCAATAGCAATAATAAGGAACCCAGAAATAGTCCTCTCATATAAAATGATACTTAAATTAGATATGTTGTCAAGTTATTAATGCACCTTTACATAAGACTTAAGTATTTTACTTGACAATTTCCAATAACTTTGTATACTTTCATGATGGAGGACAAAGCGTTAAAAGGTGACGTGATGTCTAATAGTTTTGCCACGCCCGGTGAGATCGTTGCCCAACTCGATAAATATGTCATTGGGCAGTCCGAAGCAAAAAAGGCCGTTGCCATAGCTTTGCGTAACCGGTGGCGTAGACAGCGCGTTACTGATAAAATCAAGGATGACATATATCCAAACAACATAATTTTAATCGGTCCTACTGGTGTTGGAAAGACCGAAATTGCACGTCGCCTAGCCAGCATAGCACGATCCCCGTTCATTAAAGTTGAGGCATCTCGGTTTACTGAAATCGGTTACGTAGGTAAGGATGTCGAATCAATGATCCGCGACCTCGTTGAGATTTCGGTCAATATGGTGCGCCACGAAAAGATGAAATTGGTGCAGGAAAAAGCACGCCAGTTCGCGGAGGAACGCATACTCGACATTCTCCTTCCGGTTCCTCCAACCGTCAAGAAAAGCGAATTGGTTACCAATGAAATAACCAGAACACCTGGCTCCACGCGTGAGAAAATGAGGGATTTATTGAATGAGGGGAAGTTTGATGATCGGGTAATCGAGTTGGAGATATTCCACCAGCAGATGCCTTTTGTTGAAATCTTTAGCCATGCAGGCATCGGTGACCTCAGCGGAGTTTTGGAAGATGCTTTTGGTAGGAACTTACCCAAGAAGAAAAAAAAGAGGAAGATGCCGGTCAAGGAAGCACTCAAGTATATCCAGAATGAAGAAGCTGATAAGCTCATTGATATGGACGAAGTGATTAATGAGGCACGGCAGCGTACTGAGAACTCAGGGATTGTTTTCATCGACGAGATCGACAAGATAGCCGGGGGTACTGCTACACACGGGCCTGATGTTTCCAGAGAAGGTGTGCAGCGGGACCTTTTGCCGGTTATTGAAGGTTCCAATGTTATGACTAAACACGGTATGATAAAGACAAACCACATTCTATTCATCGCAGCCGGTGCTTTCCATAATAAGAAACCATCAGATCTAATCCCCGAGATGCAAGGACGATTTCCAATCCGGGTGGAGCTTTCCGCTCTAACAACCGAGGATTTTCAGAGAATACTCGTCGAACCGGAGAATTGTTTGATTAAACAATACAGTTTGTTATTGGCGACTGAGGGCATTAGCCTTGAATTTACAGATAGTGCTATTAAAAAGATCGCCGTGATAGCATCAGAGGTCAATACATCGACTGAGAACATCGGCGCCCGCCGGTTGCATACGGTAATGACGAAAATCCTTGAAGAGATACTTTTCGCAGCGCCGCAGGTAAGTGAGAAGCAAATAAAGATAACCGACGAGTATGTGAACACAAAACTCAAGGATATTGTGAGTGATGTTGATATGTCGCGGTACATATTATAAGAGGGCTAAAAGAGGGCAGCAGCGTTTTTTAAGATGAAATTAAAGAAAGCAATTTTTGTTTTAACTGACTCTAATGATCAGCATGTTGCTGAGTCAGTAATTCAGCTGTGCAAGAAATTCAAGAGCAAGCTTTTTGTGTTGTTTATTATCGAGACAGGTAGGATATCTCGGCTTGCGCGCTTGACTCAGAAGAAAAGCGACATGTTGCGCAAAAAGATTGAAGATGAAGGATGGCAGTTACTCTACCTAATCGAAGATGAGGCGGACAAAACAGGTGTTTCGACTTCACTTCATCTCGAGAACGGCATTGCGACGACCATTGTTAAGAAGTATGTTGACGCATACAATATCGATACTTTATTAGTAAAGCGAAAGAATGAAACCAAAAAGTTGTTTGTTTCATCGATGGTTCCAGTGGTAGGACTGTGATTATAGTAATCGTAGAGCGGTTTGCGGTTTCGAGAGGCGATACGGTTGCGTATATGGGTTTTGTTAAACGACAGACGACGTTCAATGACGAATCGCTTTTCGTTCCGTCCCCGAGAATCCTCGTTCCCGGCGGGACAACCGATAAACGTCAAACGAAACCTAATATATTTAAACATTTAGGTATTTAGATATTTAGGCATTTAGATGTTTGTACTTACAAGGGGGTGTAATGATATTGAAGATATCAGAGGTCCTTAAGCCTGAAGCGATTATCATGAAGATGAAATCCAAGGAGAAGATCGCGGTGCTAAAGGAACTGGTTGATCATATGGTTGATAATGAATTAGTCGAAGATGGTGAGGAATTTCAGAAAGCTCTGGCAAAGCGCGAGAACCTTGAATCTACGGGTATTGGTGATGGTATTGCTATACCGCATGCGCGTACTGATGCGGTCAAGGGTCTCATCCTTGCCTTTGCGCGGTCTGAACAAGGTGTCGATTTTTCGGCAATTGACGGCAAACCGTCCCATCTTATTTTTCTCATTGCTTCACCAGTGGATAAGAAAAGTGAGTATATCATGGCTTTGGCAAAAATCTCCAGGTTATTGCGCAAGCAGGAGGTGCGTCGCCTCTTAAAAGATGCCGATAACCCGAATGAAATACTAAACATTATTAAGAAAAACGAAGAGTGAAAAGCGTAGGGCGTAGAATGTATATCGTAGGGCGATTTTACGCAATGGGTATGCTCATTTTAATTCCTGTATTCATCTTTGCTGACAAAATTCTTGTTCCAATGGACTTAACACAGATTGATCATCTTAAGGCATACGGCGTTGCTTTCCATGCTCTGGAAATGGGCGTAAACGTTGAATGGTTACTAAACTACCAAGGTGGTTCTTTTCTCACGGATTATGAGCCCAGGATCGAAAAAGACTGTGCCCTGAACAGTGTAGTGTGGGAAGTCATCCCTTCAGGGGATATACTTGAGATCTACCAGACGATCGAGGAGAATAATATGGATGTTATTCTCCTCGAAAAAGCGCCTAAAATAGCAGTTTATATCCCGGATAATTTTGAGCCTTGGGATGATGCTGTAACACTCGCTCTCGAGTATGCAGATATCCCATATGATAATGTGTGGGACGAGGATGTGTTGCGTGGCAAGCTAATGCAATATGACTGGCTTCATCTCCACCATGAAGATTTTACTGGTCAGTACGGCAAATTCTACGGCAGCTATGCAAATACTGATTGGTACAAGGAAGAAGTCAGGATAAATGAAGAGCTGGCAAAAAAACTCGGTTTTGCAAAAGTTTCCAAAATGAAACTTGCTGTTGCATTGGTCATAAAAGATTATGTTGAAAAGGGTGGCTTTTTGTTTTCCATGTGTTCAGCATGTGATACATACGATATAGGTTTGGCTGCTCAGAATATCGATATCTGCCACAATGTTTATGACCACGATCCTTTTGACCCGGCGGCAAACAGCAAATTGGATTTTTCTCAATGTCTGGCTTTTGAAAACTTCGAGTTGATTCTCAACCCGTATATCTATGAGCATTCCACGATCGATGTTACCAACGAAGCTCATGCACGTGGTCCCAAGACATACATCTCATTGTTTGATTTCTCGGCAAAATTCGATCCAGTGCCATGCATGCTCGTCCAGAACCACACGGCATTGGTCAAGGAATTCCTTGGTCAGTGTTCAGGGTTTAGAAAGAGTACGATCATGACGTCGGTGTTGGTTTTGGCTGAGGTTAGCGGTACTGAGGAGGTAAAATACCTGCACGGTAATTATGGCAAAGGCACTTTTACATATCTTGCCGGTCACGATCCAGAAGATTATAAACATTTTGTCAATGATCCGCCAACAGATTTGAGAAAACACAGAAATTCGCCCGGCTACCGATTGATCCTAAACAATATTCTGTTCCCCGCGGCTAAGAAAAAGGAGCAGAAGACATAGCGGCTTCGAAGTTTTTAATTGGGATCAACGAAATAAAGGAAGAGACTATTTTTACCTTTGATAGTCTCCGGGCAGGTGAGTTTGACCTTAAGATAAAAGCGGTTGAAAAATTCGGTTCGATCAGCGCGCGTATCAAACTCAATAATTCAGCAATAGGCATTATCGCGGATTTCAAAGTCGCTTTTAAAGTTTATTTAATATGCACACGTTGTTTGGACACCTTTACCAGGGACTTTCAAGCCAGCTTGTATCTAAATTATATTCAGGGTAAAGATCCGAATAAAGATATTGAGAAAGTTGATTTGAAAAACTCTGAGGTTGAGCGCGTATACGTTTCAGGGAACAACATTGATCTAAGTGTTGGTATAAGGGAAGCTATTGTTCTTTCGCTACCGATTACTTTTCTTTGCCGTGAGCAATGCCGTGGATTATGTCCGGTTTGCGGGATTAACAGGAATAAAACAAAGTGCAAATGCAAAGTCGAAAAAGTCGGTCTTTTTGCACCGGTGTTTATGAAAAGGAAGACTGAGGGAAAAAAGAGTAAGAAAAAATGATATTACTCTTTATCATCCACATTTTATCCATAGATAGCTTTTTGAATCAACCCGAGCTGAAGACTGCACAATACGGTCTCTATGTTTTGAACTTGACTAATGATAGCCTGGTTTATGCGCGCAACAGCCAGAAGCTTCTTATACCCGCTTCTAATATGAAGTTGATTACGACCGGTGCCAGCATGTGTTATCTGGGTACTGAGTACCGTTACACAACGCGCCTCGCCTTGCGTGGAAAAGTGAAAAATAACCGTCTGGTCGGTGATATTATTGTCCTTGGTGGTGGTGATCCTACATTCAGTTTTGCTGACCTGGAGCGCTTTGTGGCAAAAATTAAAAGCCAGGATATTAGAGAAGTAACCGGTAATATCGTGGTCAACGAAAGTTATTTTAAGGACATGAGCCTCCACGGCAATACTTTCACGAGTGAGCGGTTGCCTACGGGCTGGGCATGGCACTATCTTGATGCACGGTACGCCGCCGAGATTTCTGCATTGTCCATGAACAAAAACTATATAAATGTTAATATCAAATCAACCAAGCTCGGGGAATATGCCGAGGTCATCCTCAAACCCAATACTCAGTACGTGACGCTGGTGAATCAAATGAAGACCAAAAAAGGTGAGGACAGTATTATTATTTATCGAAGACCAGAGGAAAATATTATCCACGTAGATGGTGGTATTGGTGAGGGGCATGAAAAAAATATTCCAGTTGCGGTAAGGGATCCGGCACTTTTCGTGGGCAGTTATTTCAAAGAAAGGTTGAATGCTGAGGGTATTAGTGTGCACGGTGGCGTTGTGAAGGAAAATAATACACTATTGTACAAAACAATGAACCCCCGTCCATTGACATTCGTCGATTCGGTGGCTTCGCCGTCCCTGAATGACATTTTGAGCGAAACCAATATCGAAAGCGTGAACCTTTATGCTGAGATTCTGCTGAAGACACTTGGTGCCCGGTTTTATGGCGAGGGGACATTTTACCATGGGATAATCATGCTCAAGAGATTCCTGAATTTATGTGGTGCTGATACGAATGCAGTATCGCTCTGGGATGGTTCGGGTCTGTCCCGCCACAATTTGGTTTCACCTTACCAGATCGCACTTGTTTTGCGCTATATGCATTGGTCTCGATATGCACAAACTTTTTATGAATTTCTGCCCCAGGTTGGTCAGGGTACCTTAGAGAACAGGTTTAAAGATTTCAAAGGCGAGATGCACGCCAAAACCGGGTCCCTGCATGCGGTTTCAAGTCTATCTGGTTATCTCAACATCGATGAGACTATTTATTGTTTTTCAATGATATTCAATAATTTTACCTGTTCCAGGAAAAAAATCAGGAAAATCGAAGAGGGTATTATCATGACGCTCCAGAAACAGCTGAGTAAACCCGGTAACAAACCCCTCGATGAATAGCAAATAGGGTAGCGTCTGATGCCTATAAAGAAACGATTCTTTACGCGCGAATACCGTTTTATGAAGCGGAAAAAACAATGGAAGCCGTTTCGTTTTGTCGGCTTGGGGCTTATCTTGATGATCGTAATAATCTTTTGTTTCTGCAAATTCATATTGGGGATAGATTTTGGTTTTTGATCTGCACTGCGATACACCGCATAACATCATCAAAGGTAAGTTCAATCACGTAAAACCTGATACATTACACCGCGACAACTACCTTGGTGCAGTTTTTGCTCATTTCATAGAACCTAAGATAAAGCACCCGTTTGTTGACGCGGTTAAGCTGCTGTCATCGACTATCGCTTATACAGAGAAGAAAAAAGCGATTCAGATTATCCGTTCTTATAAGAATCTAAACACCAAAAAGCTCAACCTTTTGCTCGGGGTTGAGGGCGGTCATATTTTTGATAATACATTCAAGCAATTTGAGGTATTCTATGATACGGGCGTACGTGTCTTCACTTTGACCTGGAACAACTCAAATAAACTTGCCCATGCTGCCTTAGAAGCAGATAAGAAAGGTCTGACTAAGAAGGGTAAGCAGTTTATTAAAGAGATGGCTAATTATGATATAATAATTGATCTCTCGCACGCCTCAACCAAGACAGTACTTGATGTATGTGGGTTGTGCGAGAATCAGGTTATTGCCTCGCATTCATGTGTTCGGGCATTGAACAAAACTTTTTTTAGAAACATAGCGGATATGGCGATCAAAGCGATTATTGAAAAGAATGGTCTTGTCGGTATTAATTTTTCAAATTACCATCTTGGGAATCACAGCATTATTGACCACATTGATTATTTGACTGAAAATTTCGGTATTGACTCAGTCGCGATTGGCAGTGATTTTGACGGCATAAACGATGCAGTGATCAAGAGCCCAGCAGGTTTACAAGATCTGGAAAAAGAACTTTTGGAAAAAGGCTATAAGAAGTCAGACGTAGAAAAAATATTCAGCGGGAATTTTTTGCGCCTCTTTAAAAAGATGGAGTAGTGGCTTGATTTATCAAGAGAGTAGATGGAGTGCAACGGCTTGCCGTTGCATGCAGTAGCCCCGATAGAACGGGATTTTCGTTACACTCCAACAAGCTACTGCACTCCGTAGCCATAGGTCTGATCCTTCAACTGTGTTCCCCTCGATATACTCGGGAGAGGCAGGAAGTAAGAAGCAGGAAGCAGGAAGTAAGAAGCAAGAAGTAGGAAGTAGGAAGCAGGAAGTAAGAAGTAAGAAGCAAAACCCAAGATTCAAGAAGCAGGTATTCTGTTTAGGATTTTGTATATTTGATATTATTTTGGAATTTGGTGCTTGGAATTTGCAAATGGTCATATCCGTTTACATCTGCATTCATCTATCTTCATCTATTTCTCCGAAGGAGAAAATGGAGGTGAGCGGACTCGAACCGCTGACCTGTGCGTTGCAAACGCACTGCTCTCCCGCCTGAGCTACACCCCCGTACAGATCGGTTGCGTTGATGGGTTACGAAACCCGAAAAACCTTTAAGACAGAATTTTAATACCAAACAGATCGGTTGCGTTTGTCGGTTTCGCGTTGTAATCGATATTTTACAGAAATCGAAAAACGATTATCGATAACGAATCGCTTTTCGCAACCGAGAACCACAAACGTTCCGTCAAAATCTTCCGAAGTTCAGTTCAAGACCGAATGAATTAAGAATGGTTACGTCTTTGTCAAAGAGGCGTTCCTGGTTCAAATGGAAATCAAGTCTGAACTCCCTGATTCTTATACTTATACCAGGTTCCACAATCCACTCGGGTGATTCAAACCCGTCGACAAAGTCCTCTTTAACACCGAAAACTAATGCTACCTTTCTACTTATCGGCAGATCTAATCCCGCATGGATATGGGTATAATCATTCGCAATATCACCACGGCTAAAGTCGTATTCAGCAATAAGGAAAATAAATCCTTCATTGAAAATAAGACGCTGCAGCATTAACCCGATTCTATGCCGGTAATACTCATAAGGTTCGCTCCACGAGGCCACTGAATATTTGGGCGTGATGATATAGTCGCCTCTTCTTTTTGCCAAACGTGCGTTGAACGTGAACCATTCTTCATTGGTCGCATCGTGGATCAAAAAAGAGATGTCAAAGCGGCGGTTGAAAAAAAATCTACCCATACCGATTCCAAAGGTCGACTGGTCTTCTGCCGGTGAACCGCATATGCCGATTTCGAATTTCTTCAGACTGATTGCGTAACCAAGGTTGAATCCACGGTTTCCTACAGGGTTCTGCCAGACACCGAATGTACCGAATTTGGGCAATGGAGCCATTACCACTCCGTAATCATCAATTCCAGATCTGATATCGCCATAGATATTGTTTTGGTACATTACTAATTGGTGTGGATACACGCCGATGTTCACTATATCATCAATATAGTCACCAGCCATTAATATATCCATCCTGGT
>JAUWCU010000082.1 GCA_030609135.1 Candidatus Stahliibacteriota bacterium
AATCCCGCAGTCCTATTTATGGAGCTATGATACGAAGCGGGATAAATCGAGGATCCCGCTTTGCGGGACGAGTACGGCTTTTCTATTTCAATAAGTGGAGTGTAACGAAAATCCCGTTCTGTCGCGGCTATTGCGTAGGTGAACGTCAGCAAGCCTGATTTATCAGGCATTGTTTGATAAATCTCCGAGAGCCTCGTGAGCGGGCAAACCACTATAAATAGAACTGCGGGATTTATCGTGTGTATTTAAAACGTTTGATAAAACCCGCTTATCTACAGTGGGCGGGGGTAAATTAAACTACCACATTTTGTTCTTACGAATACGAAAAACGAACTACGCGTACGATATTCTATCTCAATAAAATTGCCTTTTTCGTAATAGTATGATCCGGTGTCTCTAATCGGATAAAATAGATGCCAGCCGGGACTTTGCTACCTAAATCATCTATACCATTCCAATACACAGAAACCACAGATCTATTTGGATTACACAGATTAATAATAGGGAAGGAACGAATCAATCTTCCTGTAGCGTCATAAATTTTCAATTCTGCATCTTCTGGATTCTGCCCTGTATAGTAGTTGATGTTCAGGATCTGTCTGGCGATTGTTGGGTGAATTTCAAGGCTCGGATGCATCATGGTTTCTGCCTTATACTCTGCACAACCAATAAGCTGTTCGGGATAGTACAGGGTTGCTCTGAAGAAGTAATTATCATTATCTGCGAATGATGGCATACGGTTTCCATAATGGAAACCCTCTTGATAGTCTTTCCAGAAATAGACAGATAGACCTTCTGCATAAAGACCAGAATACCACTCGACCTCTGATTCAGTTATAATCAGGCTTTCACCAGAAACATCAATGGTGTGCCAGTGACCTGATCCCCCAGTTACATATTCCGTCGTTGACCACACTGGATTACCCGGTTCATATACATCACGGTTAGAGGGATTTGCATCATCCCATATATAGAAATCTACAGAATCGCCAACGCGGATATAGTATCTTAATTGCATAAATTGAGCAGGATAGGTTGATGGTGTCATCCGTTTGGCAATGTACTCACTCCCAAAGAGAAACACTGAATAGGCGTTGAGGATGAAGTCATCGTAGCAAAGTTCTTCAGTTGAATCAGCAGTGAGATTGAGGCTTAGTGTATCATTGGAAAGACAACAATCTTCGGCAAGCTGTGCATATATGCTGACATTGTACATATTTCCTGTACCTGCCACACGCCATGCGGGATAGAATTCAACATAGGTAACTGCATCGGGAGCAAGATTGCTCACTAGCTGGGTCGATGTATAGACATTGGTTCCCAAAGAATCGATCGAGCAGGTGATATTGAATGTTTCACTGGTCGAGCCTGTATTCTGCACGGGCACACGGGGTTTGACATAGCAGTTTGCCGGAGCAATACCGGCGGAGGGATTCCGGTCTCGGTATCTGGGATTGGTCCAAGAAGGGAGAACTGTCACATCATGTCCAGACTTGCCTCCTTCAACGATAAGCTGTATCATATAGTTAAATGGACGAAAATAAAAACTGCCACTCTCAAGGAGCCAGGACATCCCAGCAGAATTATGGTCCTCTCCCACATACCCATTATACGTAGTGTATCCTGGATTAATGCCAATCCAGATGTTTTCTGAATCAGGAATTACAGCATCAAGAAATATCTTTTTCCATGAGGGCGGTGATAGACTGACATCATCGATGACCAAATATGGGTTAAGCGTATCAGGCAAGTTCGAGCCATTGTCAGGAAAAACACCGATGTGATTCATCTTGCCTCCACCATAAATCCACACACCTTTCACAGTATATGGAAGATCAAGGTATCCCGGATAGCTAACAAAAAACCATCTGGTAGTCCCAGATGAGAGACCTTCATCTCTACCGTCGTCATAACCGATAGTTCTTTGCACGAGATCAAGCGTTGTCATATTGGGACAATTTGAGAGTCCTGACCAGTTCGGTACCTCATCACCGGTTTTGAGCGCAAAGTGATACGGGGTATTAGATGAAAGACCGGAAACCGTGAATGAATCAGTTGAACCAGCTATTTGTGGTATTGGTTCGCCAGTACACTGACTGGCATTTGCCCAGGTCGTACTGTCAGTGATTGGCGAAGTAGAATATCTGATATCATAGATACTCGCCGTGCCCGTGATGCTGTCATCGCCCGGTGCAGTCCAGGCTAGGGTAACCCAGTAGGCAGAAGTAGTCGATACTGAAAGATCGGTCACTGGAGCAGGGGGTGTATTATCAGTTGACGACAACGTAGTAGTATCCACACAATTCGAAAGCCCTGACCAATTTGGCACCTCGTCTGCGGTCTTGAGCGCAAAGTAGTAGTGTGTGGATTGTGCCAAGCCAGTTACCTCATAATACTCAGTAGAGCCAGTAGTGTTCGGCGATGGTTCTCCGGTGCAGGTATCTGCATTTACCCAGGTCGTGCTGTCAGTGATTGGCGAAGTAGAATATCTGATGTCATACACGCTCGCTGTACCTGTGATGCTGTCATCCCCCGGTGCAGTCCAGGTGAGCATTACTGAGGTATTGAACACCGCTGAAATAGAAAGGTCAACTGTTGCTCGTGGCGGTGTAATATCTGGTGGCGTCGTATTCCTGTAACCTTCTATTTTGATACCAGAATTTTTTGTAAGCACCAGGTCCAAGTCACCATCTGCATCAAGATCAGCTAGTGAGTGATTGCGTGCTGTGTTAGACGATGTCGGTAAACCTGTAACCAGATTATAATCCTTTGCCCAAAGCGGCGTTGAGGTACTTCCGATATTACGATACCCAAACATCCTTGCATTCCATGGGTTGCTTTCAGGAATCCTCGCAAACATAAAAAGGTCATTATCCAAGTCGCCGTCCAGATCACCAAAGGCAAGTCCGATGCGCGCCTCTTGACCATATGCCTCAATCCCCGTGATCAATGTGGAATCGAGTGTCCAGGCAGGTACTGTGGTACTGCCCGTATTACGATAGGGAACCACTTTCCCTTGACCATAACCATTGTCTGAGCTAAGAAGATCCAGATCACCGTCGCCATCAAGATCACACAAAGCAACACCATCCCATGTGCCCGGGATGCTATCTGCGCCTTGTATCAATGAAGGTGCCCAGGTCCAAACTGGATTTGTCACAGTACCAGTATTCCGATAAGCGAATATCCGATGAAAACTGGTATAGAAGTTATTTGCGATTAGCATATCATAGTCAGCATCGCCATCCAGATCACCGAGTGCAATAAAGATCCGGTTACCCTGATCACCAAGTCCTGCAACGAGCGCGGGATCGTATATCCATGAAGGTACTGTAGAGGTGCCCGTATTCCGAAAACCATGTAAGTATCCATCACCAGCACCTATTATAAGATCATAGTCATTGTCATTATCCAGATCTGCGAATGCCGGTGATAATGGGTATGAGTAGCCGGTCAGGTCAATCCCTGTTATCAGAGTATTGTCCACTTCCCATGTGACCTGACGAGGATTTGCCAATGCTGAGTTGGCTAAGATCAGCACAGAAACGACTAATATTGCTTTTTTCATTATTCCTCCTCTATAATTCAATATATGGCTTTTCGCCTTTTTTTGGTAAACTGCCATCTTTATCATGCAGGTGTCACCAGTACTTAGTCTGTACACGTATTTTTGACTTAAGTCTCTATGGCCAAATGTTTTTTAACCAAACTTATTGTACAGATGCAATAATATCCCTTCAGTTTTCAATTTCATCAAATATATCGCAATATATGCAGTATATTATAAGAAATATTATGTAATAAATCGATATTCCTTATCGGGGTTATTTCTTTATATATCAGAAGTTTCCAATCCTTTATCTTGCTTCTTGACAGAGCTATAAATTCCTGGTATTATATTTCCGCAGAATTGAACAGTAATGGGTAAAGATATCACGATAAAAATAAGAGCAGTTGAGGCATACAATAAAGATGGTTCATTAAGAGAGACTGCCCTGAAATTTGGTATTCCTCATAATACTTTATGGATATGGGTAAATAGATATAAACAAGGGAGCAAATATTTTTATGTAAAACCATGGAATCGACTTTCAAGGGAAGTCGAAGAAAAGACAATGCTTCTTAAAGAAAATAATCCATCTCTCACAATAGAGATGGCGAAAAAGCTCCTTAGCAAACAAGGTGTTCTTATATCGAACAAAGGCGTGTATGATATATGGAAAAGGTATAATTTTGTCAAAAGATCTATTGAGCATCCCTTTTCTCCTTTTGCACCTCTGACACCTGAAACAAAATGCGCAATTGAATACATAAGGAATTTATTCAAGAACAAAAAAAATAATAATACCTTAAGAGAAGCAGCTCTAATCTTGAATAACTTACCTTCATATCCAATTGGCAATGAAAATATTTTGCAGGAGATTCCAGAGCGATTATTATCAACGAGGAGAAAGCTTGACCAATTATATTCTAACTTTCTTGAAATCCCTATACCCGATTATTTCAAAAAGATAAAGCGAGTAAGAAAGACCCTGGAAAAAAGGGGATATTTTTATTCTTCAATTATTGCCGGACTTTTAGAAAGTGTTGCCCTTCATTGGATGCGAACACCGGAGCAAGGATTGAAACTGCATTCAATTTTAAGAAAACGCAAGGGCAATTTACGTGATCCTGTAATTAATTTTGAATTGACGCTTTCATCAGCAATGGCATATGCTGAACGTCTTCAAGTGGAAAAGGTTTATGAATATGCAAGGAAGTGTAGAAGACTTCTTCGTTTGTTGCCTTATTCGAGTTTCTTGGGTTCTTATGGAGATTTGATGACTTCTGTTTTCGATTACAAAGAAGCTCTGCGTTTTTACCAAAAGACACTAAAGGCTTTGTCTGGGAAAAAAACACCACAGTTATTATCTATTAAGATAGTCCTGTGTTATATTATGGCGGGGGAATACCTGAGAGCAGTAAAGGCATCAAAAAGAGTGAAGATATATTCTCAAAATAAATATTATACAAGTTATGCTATTAATCAGGCATTTTTATCTTTTGGATTAGGAGAACTGGGAAGAGCTTCATTTCTTTTTCAGGAGGCACTGAAAAAGGCAGAAAAAGCCCAGTTTCGGAATATCATATACGGTGCTTCGTCAGGTCTCGCATCGATTGCAAAATCATTGGGAAAGGTAAAGGAATCAAAACACATTCTGGAGAAATGTCTCCCTCTTATGGAAAAATATAGGTTAGAAAGAGAAGTCTTAATAATAAAGTTTATGCTTGGAAAATATATAACAAAGAAAAGATTAGAAAAAATTTCTCTATTTCATCTCTTTTTTCTTCTGGATAAAGCACAAAAGAACCTCAAGGCGAGAGATTACAAATGCGTCTTTGATTTTGCAAAAAAAAGGGGACTTATAAATTACTTCCACCGGATCATTGTATTCATTCCTGAGCCTGTTCTTGCAATACTTAAGAAAGGCAAGGATACAGGTCTGCCAAGATCAATACTTAACTTGCCTGTTTTCAGAAAAGATGTTCCTGTTTATTCTGTGAAATTCTTGGGAGAATTCAGGGTTTATAAAGATCAACGATATCTAAGTGTGAGATTAACTCCAAAAAACACCTCCTTTTTAATATATCTTACATCTTCAAGAGAAAAAAGTATACCCCTTGATAATATTTACGAAAATTTCTGGTATAAAAGCAAACATCCATCAACAAACCTTGCCCATCTTCTTGTAATAATCAGGAAATTTCTGCAATTACCTTCGCATTATCTCTATGTAAAGGAAGACAAACTCTGTTTTAACTGCTACTTTACAAGCGATTATGGTGAGTATCAGGAACATCTTGCTCAGGCAAAGGCGCTTGAGCGGGCCGGTGAATGGGTTTTTGCAAAGAAAGAGTATTTGCGGGCATTTGCGTTATTCCGCGGTGCGCCGTTTAGAAAAATGTACGACCCCTGGTCAGAGCATATGCGGAGGGTGATATTAAATGAGTTAGAAACTGAGGCACTACATTTTGCTAAAAGTTGCATAGCGCATGATAATGAGATCCGCCAAAAAAAGAGGCGGATGCCATCTGCCAAGTGTCGTGGCGGAAACATGGCGGATGTAAAGAAAGTACTGGAGAAGGTTGTTAAAATAATCCCTGGTTCAGAAGAGATAAGAGAGATGGTTAAATGATGGCTCTAAAGGAGCGGTGATGGTCCACACACTTTTATAAAGTGCAGGACGGTTATGGTTCATTATCATGAACGGTTATGGCACTCTGTGCGGTTGTTTACCATTTAAATCGTTTTTGTCGTTGTTTTCTTACGAATACGAAAAACGAAGTACGAGTACGGCTTTTCTATTTCAATAAGTGGAGTGCAATAGCTTGCTATTGCGTAGTTGAGCGTCAGCAAGCTGACGTACTCCAGTGATATTTCAAATTTGTGACGCGCAGCGAGCATCCTCGGAAATGTTGATTCATACTCATATCGTTGATTTGCGGGATCATTTGAAATTCATCAGGAGGCGGATCGCAACTCCTTGTTTAGGTTATTTCGATCATCGTAGTTACACGATCCTTCAACTGCGCTCCCCTCGATATACTCGGGACAGGTAGGACAGGTTTATCGTACGTATTTAAAGCGTTTGATAAATCAAACCACTACATCTTGTTCCTACGAATACGAAAGACGAGTTACGAGTACGGTTTTTCTATTTCAATAATTGGAGTGCAATAGCTCGCTATTGCGTAGGTGAGCGTCAGCAAGCTGACGCTCACCAGGGGGATCGCAACTCCTCGTTTTAGGCTATTTCAATAGTATTACCTTTTCAGTATATGTTTGCCCTGATGTCGTTAAGCGTACAAAGTAGACACCAGCCGGAACTGGGCGGTCAAGTTGGTCAGTACCAGACCACGACACAGCAGAAGCAAGAGACAAGATGCCAGCCCGCCCCGCTTCGCGGAGCGAGGCCGGGGAAGCAAGATTAAATACTTTCACTACTCTTCCGCTTACGTCATATATTTTCAAAGAAATATCTTGCGTCCCTGTCCCGAGCGAAGTCGAGAGATTGTTTTTTACCTCTTGCATCTGAATTTTTATTTCTGTTGCCTGCTTGAATGGATTAGGTGTACACGTAAGCATCAGATCATCACGCCTTATATCTATTGCTGAAGTGGATGATTCAATGCCAGGTATGGTCCCAGGAGCAAGGACGATGTCGCCATAATAACCAGGCTCTTCCTGATACAAACTGTCCATTAAAGTAGGCCACCACATTGGATATTGATAATTATAGCGGGAATCCCGTGAACTCATGAAACAGTGAAACCCAATAGTATCTCCGGAGGCCGCATTAAGTAACCACTGGGTTGTTTCATGTAATGGGATAGAGACTTCATAGGTTAGATGGTACACTACATTGACTGCTGCGTCAATTAGCTCAGAAGTAACATTTACTTGCCATCCACTCGGCTTGGAGAAGAAATAATCACCATAAATATGATAATTAGCTAACTGATAAAATCCCTCGCTGGAATCTGAAGCCCAGATACCACTATTATCATCGTCAAAGTAGAACATGAATCTTGAGTTGGATTCCTCATGAAAAATTGTATGATAATCTACCGCCAGATAAAGGAAAGATGAATCGTTCATTACATAAAGATAAATGGTACGGGCAGGATCAGGATCGCAATAGTGACCATCCAGATCCGAAACATCGATACAATAAGCAAGATGCCACTCGTTGGTTGTATCAATCGTGCCGTCAATCGTGGGTGGAGATAAAGCCCAACCTGAAGGGATAGTCATGATTGGCGTATAAGGAGTGGTGGTCAATTCAAGCGTATCATTGGCTGACAGACTATCTAAGGCAAGCTGGGTCACAACCTTGAGCAAACAAGGATAACCAGAGCCGGCAGGTAACCAGTTATCAAAGGTAACATAATAAGTACTGTCTGGTGGAAGATCTGCAACAGATTTCGTGCTCGAATAAACCTGAACACCCAAAGTATCTACCGTGCATAGGACATCAAAACTAATAGTATCCTGTCCTGTATTCTTGACTGTGACAACTGGCGTAACAACAGAATCAGGCGTAAAAAGGTGTCCTGGATAGTCAATAGCTTTCACTGCCGCATCTTTACTGGGAGTTTCGTAACGGACAATAGCACGAATCATCGCATTGTTTCCAAGAGAAGTTGGAATCCACGTTACACCATTATTAGTTGAACGATAGCCACGGTTATTGCCTGGTCCGAAATCATGATCAATGTAGGTGTTTCCATCCAGACGAAAACCAAGAAAAAAGGTGTCGGGAGCATAATAGGGTGTAGATAGGTCGATCCAATTCCAGTACATGCTTGAATTGAATGGTACTTTCTGTAAAAGATTTGCTGGTCCAGGTGGCCAGTCATAGACAAGAAGGGTACATGGATGATTGGGCGAGCAAAGAAAAATCCAGCCAGCAAGCAGGGTGCAAGGATAACAGGGTGTGCACTTGTACCCGTAGTAAGTTGGTTGGCTCATGACGCCCGATGTAAGTCTATGGTCGTATATCAGGGTATCAAGTAGATTTTCACCACGAGATGCGCCGGGAATAGCGTTTGTCCATTCATCTAAACCTGCAGCACACTTGGATTTGTGTAGGTAAATAGTTGGTTTTGCAAACAGGCATTGTGGCATCACGAATACCATTATTATAAAAAAGCTTACTGCATACGCAACCACATGAAGAACATTTCTTCTCAACATTCTATACCTCCTTCATATAAGAATAATAAATTAAATTACCGAAGACAATCTTCATATCTTTCTTTGTCCTTTTCAGAAATTATACTTTGCATTGTGTACGAAGTCTTAAGTCTACTGTATAAGTGCATTTATACATCATACGCTGTGGCACCATATTTTTCAATCATTGCAGGGGTATGGAATGTTACCTTGAAGCAAAAAATATCTATCATTGACAAAAAGTTATCTGCCGGTTATAATATTTCCGCTATGCTGTCTACATCGCCAGATTCATATCATGAGTTCCGAATCAAAGCAGTAAAATCATATTTGTCAACAGTTTCCCTACAGAAGGTGGCATTATCTTTTGGTATCCATCCATGGACACTCAAAAGGTGGATAAAATGGTACGAGCAAGGAGGTGTACAGAACTTAGATAGGCGAAGGAAATATAAAAAACCACCGAACAGATTTACTGAGCGGATTGAAAAAAAGATTGTTTGTCTCAAGGAGAAAAACCCCAGTATTACAGTTTCCAATGCGCAGAGGGATCTTGGTAAATGTGGAATAAAGATATCAAGAAAAGGAATCTGGGGTGTCTGGAAAAGGTATGGTTTGGCAGGTTTCATGAAAGCAAAATCAGCAGCGAGTTTTTTAGAATACATAACAAAGACACCGGAAACCATCTTTGGTGTAAACAAAGCTGAAAAGGCATTTAGAAAAGGGGATGTAAAACAGGCAGCACACATCCTGAATTGCCTTCCTTCTTGTCCTGCCATCCCCTTGCTTGAAGAGATACCTGATAGATTCCTTTCTTTACCAAGACGAGTAGATAAGCTGTATATGCTTTTTGGAAAAATGCATTTCACAGAATATCGGAACAAGGCAACTGAATTGCGAAGGCAGGTAGAAAACAAGAGATTATTCTACCTCTCAGTAAGAACAGGTGTTCTTGAGGCACTTGCCTTACAATGGCTCCTTGAACCAGCAAAGTTGCTTGTTCTTATTCACCGCCTTAAGAAACGATTGAAGAATAAGGAAAAAATGGTCAGAGGAGATCCTAATCTGCTGTTTGTCCTGTATATCCTGGAAGGACAGGCATACGGAGGTCTTCTTCAAGTTAGAGATGCCTTAAATTGCGCGAGAAAGTGCAGAATTATTCTTCGTTCACTTCCGTTTCCTCCACAATCACGGTTTTGGCTACCAATGCTCTATAGTTCGATTGGACACTACAAGGAAGCATATATCTTGCTTCAGCAAATGGTCTTGAATCCAACACCGAGAATCCTCTTGTGTTATGGTTTTTCCCTTGCTACTGCTGGCGAATACCGTGCGAGTTTTAGTGTTTTCAAAAAAACGGAAAAACAAGTGGGAAAACATTTCTCTTCTCAAATATCAGGATTTCGGGCAATGTGTAATATCGAACAGGGAGAAATTCAGAAGGCTTTGAGTCTTGCCGAACTTGCGTTCAAAGAGTCAAAAAAAGAGGGATTTCAGAGCCATTATCAATTTGCCACAATGATTCTTGCCTGCGGATATGCTGTACTGAATGAAAAAAGAAAAGCAAAGGAACTTCTTACGAGATCGATTCCAATTCTAAAAAAATTTCGAATGCAAAAAGCCCTTCTCATAAGACAAACACTTCTTGGGATAACTTTGCATCTCAATCATGACGAGAAAGAAAATATTACTCCTCCTATCAGACTCGCTCTTTTGCTAAAAAAGGCACAGGAGACCTTAAGGATAAAGGACTACAGAAGAGCTTGTGCTTATGCTAAATCACAGAAGATAATGGGATATTTTTACCTTTATCTGCCCTTTCTACCTGAGTCGGTATGCCATGTTTTTGCCAAAGGAAAACCCGCTCATCTTGCATCCCGATATTTGAAATTGCCTGTTTACCAAAAAGCTACGCCGACCTACAATCTAAGATTCCTGGGGCAACTACGTGTCTATAGAAACGGAATGCTTGTACGTAGTCGTATTCCACCAAAGGAATCCGCTCTTTTAATACATCTTTGTCTCAAACAGGGAGAAGTAATCACCCTCATATCTTTGTATAGAAATTTCTGGCGCAGTGCGAGAATCCCTGCAAGAACCTTTTCCCATTATCTGGTCAACATAAGGAAATATCTGAAGCTGCCTGCGCATTCTCTGTATATTTCGAGAGCGTCTTTTAATGAAGAGAAAATTTTATACTTCAGTTCTCACATAACGACTGATTATCAGGAATTTGAACAGACTCTTGCTCAAGCAAAGGCGTTGGAGCGGGCTGGGGAATGGGGTTTTGCAAAAAAGGAATACTTGCGTGCTTTTAAGTTATTCCGTGGTGAGCCGTTTAGAAAGATGTATGATAATTGGTCTGAAGAAATACGGCGGGTGGTCTTGAATAAATTGGAAACTGAAGCAATAAGATTTGCCAAGAGTTGCTTAGAACATGATAATAGAAGCGATGCGAAAAAAGTGTTGGAGAAGGTTACTAAGATAATTCCAGATTCTTATGAAATTAAATCAATTTTAGAATCTGTAAAGTCTTTAAAAATCAATTAATTTTATGTGGATATTTTTTTTAATTCAATAATGCCAGAATTATGAGAAACAGTATAATTAAAATTCCTCAAGAAACTCAAACCTAAAACGCCATCAACGTAACTTTCAGCCGGAAAATTATGACAATAAACATCTAAATATTTTATAAATTCACCGCCAATTGATAATCTCTTCGTTTTTACAATGGGTGCATACTCAACTCCACTGCCTGTAACAATTCGCCCTCGCCGGCCACTCTTTTCTGGTTTGTAGCCCAAATATTCCATTATATCATATGCGACCACAGTTACACTTGCACCAGTATCGAATGCGAGTTGAATTAAAATCTCTTCATCACGGTCATTGGCAAGAATACCAGCTTCAACTAATATCAAATTCAAACTTGGGTTAAAAGGAATCAAACCCATAACATTACTGTTAAGTCCTCTGGAATTTTGCCGAAATATTTAATGGCAGTGATTCCTTTCCGGCTTTTTAACTTAGCAAGATTACGGTAAATTTCGTCCCTATTGGGACTATGCAAAATAACTCTACCACTTTTGAGTTCCCCCTTTTCTGTTCGCTCACATTTAACGAGAAATACCCATTCACCTTGATATTTTACTTCTATTTCCTTTATTGAACAACAATTACTCATAAATTCTCCTTTCTGTTAGCTACTTTATTATATTGTTTAATATAATTATGTCAATAGACACCCAGATAAAAAACCCAACACATTGTTTTTAAAAGCGGGGCGATCCACCCCGTTAGAAACTCCAACAAGAATCAGAAGTCTTATAGCCTATCCTGTTAGATATTTACTTAGCATCTAAAATTTATTGTCCTATTTGAGTTTTCTAACGGGGTACAGTGC
>JAUWCU010000010.1 GCA_030609135.1 Candidatus Stahliibacteriota bacterium
TGCTCAACCTGATAATCGTCGAGCAAGCTCGCCCCGTGAAATAACAGGTAAATATATCTCTGCATGTATTATCCTTGTTATGAAATTCGTGTTTGTTTTTGGTCTTCAGTTTTATAATATTTCACAGGGCTCGACCACTACATTGTGCATCATGCAATCTAAAAAAAGTGAAGAGGAGTCAGCTAACCTCCGACGCATAATACACCGCACCGAGGATCCCGGCATCGTCACCGAGTTTGCCCGGGACAATCTTGTATTTACGAAACTGAGCGCCCATGAGGCGCTGAGCTACGGTCTTTCGAATCGGCTCAAAGAGAATTCTTCCAGCTTTTGATATCCCTCCTGAAATAACGATAATACCTGGATCAAACAAAGAAATAATACTCGATACACCGATACCGATATAGAATCCTATCTGTTCAAATACCTTCTTTGAAACCGCATCTCCTTTTTTTGCTTCTCGGGCAATAATATGCGGCGTAATTTTTTTGTATTTGTTAAGAGCACTCGGCTGTTGCTTCATCATGCGGCGCGCCCGTGCAGCAATGAATCGTGCACCCACATACCCTTCAAGATGACCAAACCGTCCGCATGTACATTTCTTGCCGTCATATTTGATAGTTGAATGCCCGAATTCGCCAGCAAAACCATTAGCGCCAAATAGCAGGTGCCCCTCACATACTGCAGCTCCACCAACGCCAGTGCCAAGCGTAAACAGAAAAACACTGTTATGTCCTTTTGCCGCACCAAATTTCCATTCACCAAGGCATATCGCATTTACATCGTTCAGAATATGCACGGGAATGCTGAATTCGTCTCTTATGGCTTGGGCGAGTTTAATGTTATTCCAATCAATGAGGTTTGGCGAGTATCTGACAATCCCCTTTTTCGAGTCGATAATACCAGCGATACCAATGCCGATACCAGCTATTGGTTTGCTAAAAGTGCGGATCGCTTTCTTTATCTGATTAATAACTGGCACCGGTCCTTGCTGTCCATTGGTCGGCAATTTTGCTCGCTGCAAAACCTTACCATTTTTTACTAATGCTGACTTGATGTTTGTTCCGCCAACATCAACACCAACATAAAAGTGTTTCATGCACATATCATACTCTTTAGTTGTCCAACAGTCAACAATTCAGTCGTGCTGTTATCAACTTCTACTTCTTAAATTTAGCTGATAGTTTTACAGTTGGATGGTATGATAGTCGTACAGTCTGATTCACTGATATCCAGATACTCTGATATTCTCGTCTTGGAATAGCTTAACCGTTCTTCTTTTTCAATAACTCTTTTCCATATTCAAAGCCACGATCAAATGCAGTCATATTTAGCTCCAATGCTTTCTCAGGAACCGACCCAGGCAAAGCCTTTTTCATCCCTTCATAAGTCACAATCTCAGTTATCGCGGTAAAAAACCCCAACATAATAACGTTAGCCACGATCTTTCTACCGAGCTCTTCAGCGAAACGTGTTGCCGGTATAGAATAGACTTTAATATTACCACGGGGTGATTTATGCTTCACCATATCTTCGTCAACGAGCAGTATACCATTTTCACTGAGTCCTGGTTCAAACTTATCATAACCCTCCTGTGACATAGCAAACAGAACATCGACATCGGTTACATAGGGATATAATACTTTGCTTTCTGACACGACGAGCTGAGAGCTGCAAGCACCTCCCCTTGCTTCTGGACCAAAGGATTGGCTCATAGTAGCGTATTTATTGTCGTAAATCGCGGCGGCTTTGCCGGCAATTATCCCGGATCTAATAATACCTTGACCCCCGTAACCTGCGAATCTAACCTCAGCCATTCTTGCCTCCTGCTCCTTTTTTCCCGGACTCAATGCCGTATGGAGTGAATTTCTCACCCAACACGTTGCCGAGCTGAGCATTATAGGAATCAATAAATGTTGATCTTTCTTTGCTCGTGAATTTCCCCACGATAATTTTGTTCTCCGGTGTTATCCCCACATTCCTTGGATCCTCATCATTCCTTATCTCTGAGTTGTCGTAATAGAAACGTACAAGATCAGCGTTCACGTTACTGATGCTTGTATAGTAATCAGGCCCGGG
Organism: Candidatus Stahliibacteriota bacterium; assembly: GCA_030609135.1. Taxonomy (GTDB): domain Bacteria; phylum Hydrothermota; class Tepidihabitantia; order SM23-42; family SM23-42; genus JAUVZL01. The sequence continues at coordinate 2,080 of JAUWCU010000010.1, forward strand.
TGCCAGAATTTCAATAATTGACAGACCTTTCTTATTTAAAGCTTCGGCAATCGAATCGGCAAGTTCTTCAGTATGCAAAGCTGTCCAGCGCGCCGTATATATTGCACCGCATGAGTTTCCAAGATGCGGGATATTGAACGGCTCTTCGAATGTTGAATACGGTGAAAATTTCGGAGTTTCTATTGACACCGCTTTACCGGCGATCTTTCTGTACACGAAATTATTAATACATATCACAGTAAGCTCCATATTTCTTCGACTGCCATGCACAAAGTGATTGCCACCAACCGTCATGAGGTCACCGGTAAACGGAACAACTTTAAGAGCGGGGTTAGCTAATTTAAGCCCCGTGCCAAATGCAATGGCTCGACCACGCGTCGTGTGAAAATAATCAAAACCAAAATGTTTGACTATTGCTGGTTCGAACAAAATATCCGAAGGGACACAAACCTGGTTGGGTTTTACCCCTGCTTTTTCAAGACCTTTGGCAAACGTCGTAATCAACCCATTTATTCCTTTAATTTGGAACCTCCCTTGAAAACCAACTTTTCTAATTGTGTCTTGAATTCAATGACCTTCTCGATTTTCCGTTCTTCCTTTGCCCCTAATAAAATTGCATCACATATATCATCAGGCATATGGACACCCGCACCGCCATGCGGGACCAGTACAACATTTGCATTACCATGACAGCATCTTGCAACATCAAAAACTACCTGTCCATAGTTTATTTCCGGAACCACAAACGCCTTTACTTTCTTGGCTAGTTCAGTAATCCGTTCATCAGGGAATGGCCAGACCGTAATGAGTCTTAGGTTACCAACCTTTATCCCTTTTTCTCTCGCCATTTCTATACCGCGCACCGCAACCCTTGATGAAATACCATAAGATACGACCACTACGTCTGCATCATCAAGCTGTTCTTCTTTCAACTCGATGATCTTATCTTTGTTGCACATGATCTTATCAATCAATCTTCTCACATACTTTAGTTCGAAATGTTCATTGTCAACTGGATAACCACGTTCATCATGCAGTCTTCCTGAAATGAATAACTTGTGACCTGATCCAGCTTTTACCATTTTTGGCACAAGATCTTCATCTGGTTTAAATGGTATATACTCATCAGGTGGACCTGTATACCATCGTCTTGGTTCAAGCTCGATCTCTTCTGCCCGTGGGATAACCACTTTCTCGGTCATGTGACCAACGCATTCATCAGCCATTATCATAACTGGACAACGATATTTTTCTGCCAGATTAAATGCCTTTATTGTGTGATCAAACAGTTCCTGAGGAGAATCTGGCGCTATGGCGATGAGTTCATAATCACCGTGTGAACCCCAACGCGCCTGCATCATATCTGCCTGCCCGGTTTTAGTTGGCACACCAGTTGAAGGACCACCGCGCTGGATATTGAGCAGTACAAACGGTGTTTCAAGCATAGCCCCATACCCGATAGTCTCCATCATCAAAGAATAACCAGGTCCAGACGTTATGGTCATCGTCTTCGCGCCGGCCCATGCCGCACCGACTATTGCTGATATCGAAGCGAGCTCGTCTTCCATTTGAATGAACATCGCACCGCCTTTTGGTGCGATACGCGCAAAAGCCTCGGCCGCTTCAGTTGATGGTGTAATCGGATAACCAGCAATAAACTTACACCCGGCAGCAAGCGCTCCGTAACCTGAAGCAACATCACCATCAATATAATAGACGCCGGTAAGCACATCTCTTTGATCAGCCTTCACCCTATTAGACCTCCTTTCAACCACCTGCTATTACTCCGAACATATAATAGTTCCAATTATGTTGTGGAACCTGTCATTCCGAACTTGTTTCGGAATTTCGATAAAGTGAGACTCTGAAATAAATTCAGAGTGACAATAGTGTAACATGCTAACGAAATCCACTGAAACTATTATATGTTCTCCTTAGTAATATAACGCTTACCTATTCCAAACGTTAAATATTTTTTCTCTTTACCCCCGTCTTTATAAGGTCTAACCGGGTTCATTTTCACCACCTTTGACTTTGGATAACCACTCGTTGTAGCGATCTGTATAACTCGGTCTTTCCCGGTCAATGAATTTACCGACTATGATCTTTCCCTGAAAATCTATATCAAGATTCTTGGTATCTTCGCCATTACGTATTTCTGCATTATCATGGTAGTAGCGCATCATATCAAGACCATCCCCTAATCGGTTAATCCTTGAATAATACTGGGCACACGGCGATATAGCTTCAACCACAGAAAACCCCTTCTTGTTGAGTGCTTCAACAAATGCATTAGTAAGCCGACGGACATGAAGCGTGGTCCAGCGCGCCACATACACAGCACCTGAAGAATCTGCTAAGTATGGAATATTAAAGGGTGGCTCCACACACCCGAAAGGACAGGTTGTTGCATATGCAGTAAGCGGTGTTGTTGGAGCAACCTGACCGCCGGTCATCGCATAGATAAAGTTATTTACACATACAACGAGCATATCGATATTTCTTCGGGCGGCATGAATGAAATGGTTTCCACCGATCGCAATAAGATCACCATCACCAGAAAAAACCACGACTTTCATATCTGGGTTGGCAACTTTAATGCCGGTAGCAAAAGCAATAGCCCGTCCATGAGTAGTGTGGAATGAATCAAGCTTCACATACCCGGCAACCCTGCCGGTACAACCAATGCCTGAAACAATGACTATTTTGCTAAGATCTATCTCGGCTTTTTCAAGCGCCGCTGCAAATGCAGTAACTGCCAAGCCAATCCCACAACCCGGACACCAGATGTGTGGTATCCTATCCATACGAAGCACGTTTTCCATCGGATGGATTCTGTCCATACTTGATGAATCAACTTGGATTTTCTTTTGCTGGTTTGTTTTTGGTGTTTGCATTCTATATCCCCTTATCTGAACTTAATAATCCCATCTTTGATATTGTCCACCTGGACCGCTTGATTTATCGCTCTGAGAATATCATCAGTATTTTCAACACCTTTTTCACCATGCGCTATGAAAAAAACATTTGCTTTGCCATAACTACACCGTTCGACCTCTAAAACAACCTGTCCCAAATTCATTTCTGGGACGACAAATGCCTTTACCTTATCAGCAAGTTCTGCCACGCGCTCTTCTGGAAATGGCCAGACCGTGACTAATTTTAGACTTCCAACCTTTAACCCTAAACCCCTTGCTTGTTCCATTGCTTTGAACGCAGCTCTTGATGTCGCGCCATATGAGACAATGACGACGTCAGCATCCTCGGTATTGGCTTCCTGTACTTCAATAATCTCATCTGTATAATCCCGGATTTTTTTTACCAGCGGATGCACATTGAGCTCTTGACATTCTTCATCCATTATTGGATAACCGCGATCATCATGGGTCAACCCAGTTACGTGAAACTTGTATCCCTGACCAATGTCAACCATAGGGGGAATCATATCTTCATCTCTTTTAAAGGGTAGATAGCTGTCTTTCGGACCGTCAAAATATCGGCGCGGTTCAAGTCTAATATCTTCAGCATGCGGGATCACTACATCTTCCTGTAAATGGGCAAGGTATTGGTCAGACATAATAGCCACAGGGATACGGAAGCGTTCTGAAAAATTAAATGCCTTGATTGTAAAATCAAACATTTCCTGTGAAGAACTCGGTGCCAGTGCGATCAACTCATAATCACCGTGTGAACCCCAGCGCGCCTGCATCATATCGGCTTGAGATGGCTGGCTGGGTAAGCCGAGGCCCGGGCCAACTCTTTGAACATCGACGATCACACAAGGTGTCTCCAGCATAATGCCCAGGCCGAGATGTTCCATCATAAGCGATAATCCAGGGCCTGAGGTCACGGTCATCGATTTCTTACCGGTCCACGAAGCACCAATCACCGCCGCAAGGGCTGAAATTTCATCCTCCATTTGAATAAATGTCGCGCTAGCCTTTTTTGCTCGCTGAAGAAATCTTTCGCTGACCTCTAATGCCGGTGCGATAGGATAAACACCCAGGAACCGACATCCCGCAGACAACGCGCCTTCTGCACAGGCTTGATTACCACTAAGATTATGCGTGCCCGTTAAAACACCACTTGGGTCTGCCTTCACCCGGTTAGACCTCCTTTCAACCATCTAATAATATAACACTTATTTTTCCGAACATATAATAGTTTCAATTATGTTGTGGAACTTGTCATTCCGAACTTGTTTCGGAATCTCGATAAAGTGAGACTCTGAAATAAATTCAGAGTGACAATAGTGTAACATGCTAACGAAATCCACTGAAACTATTATATGTTCTCCTTAGTAATTATTACAAACTTTAAACCCCGGACATAACATCTCATATAAAAGTTTCATGTTAACTCCCTGGTAATCATTCCAGCCAGAGATACTTGTTATGAATTTTTTGCAATCCCTAAGCTCTCTAACACCCACGCCGCGTTCACTCATGTCCATTATAGTAAAATAGCCCTAAATGTCAAGGGTAAGTGGACTTATTTCTGTTCCTCGGCATGATGTTTAATGACACGTGCCTGAGCGATATATATGACATCTTCGCAAATATTCGTCGTCAGATCGGCAATGCGCTCAAGGTTCTTGGCAACTAAAAGAAGTGGTATAGCTGAACCAATTTTATCTGGCTGTTCAAGCATGTGAGTTAGCAGTATCCTTATTGTCTCATCTCTCATTTCATCGACCACGTTATCCCTTGCACAGACTTGCTGAGCCCTTTCCGCATCATTATCCATGAAGCTCTTGACGCTGTCTTTTAGCATCTCTTTTACCTCACTGGCCATTGACCAGATATTGCTTACCGGCTTGATACGCGGCTGTTCAATCAAGAAAGCAACTGAGCCGGCAATATTCACTGCGTGATCACCCATTCTCTCCATATCGTTATTCATCTTGATGACACCAATCAAGAATCTCAAATCAGTACCTACTGGTTGGTGACGCGCAATGAGTTCGATACACTGATCCTCAATGGCGATTTCGAAACGATCAATTCTATGGTCGATCTCTTTGATTTCCGACGCCATTTTAAGGTCTTTCTTCTTGAGCGCTTCCAACGCTTTGGTGATAGATTCTTCAACAAGTGCTGCCATCTCTAAAAGGTTCTTTTTTACCTTTTGCAGTTCCTCATCAAAATGGCGGTCCATTATACCTCCTTCTTTTTAGCCATTAGCAATTAGCCACTGGCTATCAGCAAAACTTATCCAAATCTCCCTGAAATGTAATCAAACGTACGTTTGTCTGATGGGTTAGTGAAAATCTTTTTTGTGCTATTAAACTCGATCAGTTCACCAAGGAGCATGAAACCAACCTCATCAGCAATACGTGCGGCTTGTTGCATATTATGAGTTACTATGATGATCGTGTATTTTCGTTTCAGTTCCAGCATCAGTTCTTCAATCTTACCGGTAGCAATAGGGTCGAGGGATGAACACGGTTCATCCATAAGCAGTATTTCCGGCTCAACTGCCAGAAGTCTTGCAATACAAAGCCGCTGCTGTTTTTCTGCAGATAAACTCAGCGCCGACTCTTTTAACCGGTTTTTTAATACATCGAACAAATCAACTGCAGTAAGTGAACGTTCAACAATATCCCGTAATGTTTTTTTATCAGTAATGGACCAGATCCTTGGACCATAAGCGATATTGTCAAATATCGATAATGGAAAAGCATTAGGTCGTTGAAAAACCATGCCGACTTTTTTGCGCAATAGAATAAGGTCGCACATCGGTGAATGTATATCCTCACCGTCAATCAGCACACCACCGGTGATTTTTACACCCCGGATCAAATCGTTCATCCGGTTAAAGACCCTGAGCAAAGTAGATTTACCGCAACCCGACGGTCCAATAATTCCAGTAATCAAGTTTTCTTTAATTGATAGGTTGATGTTTTTCAAGCCTTGGAAACTCCCGTAATAGAGATTCAAATTCGATGCTTCAACGATCATCCAAACCTCCCTCGAATATAGTCATCGGTTCTTGGATCATCTGGTTTTGTAAAAATCTTTTTGGTCTTGTGAATCTCAATGAGTTCGCCAGCCAGGAAGAAAGCAGTTCGATCTGCAGTCCTCGCTGCTTGTTTTGTATTGTTGGTCACCAGAATAAATGTGTACGTTTCCTTTAGCTCAAGCATGGTTGCTTCAATCTTAGCAGTTGAAATCGGGTCCAAACCTGAACACGGCTCATCCATCATGATCACTTCAGGATTCATTGCTAAGGTCCTTGCGATGCAAAGACGCTGCTGCTGACCACCTGACAGGGTTGATGCTGAATCGTATAGTCTATCTTTCACCTCTTCCCATAGGTTAGCAGCCTTTAATGCATCAGCAACAATATCATTTAGTTCCTGCCTTTTTATTTTTCTGTGAAGTTTCGGGCCATAGCTCATATTTTTGAAAATCGAACCCGGTAGCACTACCGGCGTTGCAAAAATCAAACCGACACGCTTTCTGAGATCATTGATAGGTATATTGAAAATATTTTCTCCGTCTAACCTTATCTTACCAGAAATACGGGCATAATCGATTTCATAAAGTCGATTAAGCGCACGCAATAAAGAGCTCTTACCCGCATTGGCTGGTCCAATAACCCCGAGGATTTCCTTATCGTAGACTTCCAGGCTAATGTTCTTTAAAACCTGGTTCTGTCCATAGAAAAGATTAAGTTGCTCAACTGATATCTTCATCATCTTCTGACGATTCATACGTTAGTAATAGCGTTCCATGAAACGATGCATTAATCGATAAGCAACGAAGTTGACAAAAAGGATAATAATAATCAAAACCGTAGCTGTACCATAAGCTTTCTCCATAGATATCCCCTCGCGGGCAAGTATGTAAAAATGAACTGCCAGGGTCCGCGTCGACGAGAATACTGAAGTCGGCATACCCAAAGAAGAACCAGCCGTAAATATAACTGCGGCAGTTTCACCGATTGCGCGACCAATACCAAGGATGACACCGGTAAGGATACCGGGCAATGACGTTGGTAAAACCACCTTCAAAATTGTATCGAGCTTACCACCGCCTAATGAGTAACTGATTTCACGGTAGGAAAGGGGCACTGCTTTTATGGCTTCTTCACTGGTACGTATAATGGTCGGTATGATCATTACCGCAAGGGTCAAACTGCCTGATAGAATACTCCAACCTAATTTCAATTGTATTACAAAAAATATAAAACCAAATAAACCAAAGATAATAGAAGGAACACCAGCAAGGCAATCTGCTCCAAAACTGATTATCCTGCGCAATAATCCGCCTCTCGTATATTCAACAAGATAAACAGCACTTCCAACGCCCAAAGGTGTTGCAATAATTATGGCAAGAACCGTAACAAATAACGTACCGATTATTGAAGGAAAGATACCCCCTTCTTTACCCATTTCCCTGGTCCTGTCAAATAGGAATTCAAGGCTCAATTGAGCAAAGCCATTCTTGAAAACATACCCGATTATGAAAAATAGCACGACAACGGTGATGATCGTCATGAGTAAAAGGATGATATGGGCGATTATTTGGCTTGTTCTGGGACCGATCCTAAAAGTCATTCTCTACGTCCAGTTACCCTTATTGCAATAATATTTAAGATTGTAATAATAATGAATAGAAAAGCCCCACAGGCAAAAAGTGCGGCACGGTGATCCCCGGTTGCATAACCTAATTCCAAGGCGATCGTCGAAGTTAGAGTACGGACCGAATCCAATATTGAATGGGGTATTTTTAGTGCATTACCAGCGACCATAATCACTGCCATGGTTTCACCAATTGCCCGTCCCATACCAAGGATAATACTGGCTACGATACCTGAACGAGCCGCTGGTATAAGCAGCTTAACTACGGTCTGCCATTTGGTTGCGCCTAATGCGTAAGATCCCTCACGATAGGTATTGGGCACGGCAATTAGTGAATCATAGGATATGCTGACAATGGTTGGCAAAATCATTATGCCCAAAATAATACTCGAAGCCAGCACTGAAAACCCTGGCCCTCCAAAATGAGTGCGAATAAACGGCACCAGGATAACAATGCCGATAAAACCATAGACCACCGAGGGAATACCGGCTAATAATTCAATAATCGGCTTCAAGGTCTTTTGAACCATTTTTGAGGAGAATTCAGCGAGATATATAGCGCAGGCAAGGCCAAAAGGTATACCAACAACCAGGGCACCGACCGTGACCATTAATGACCCGATAATCATCGATAAAATACCAAATTGACCTCTGGTTGGCGACCAGTGCATTGAAAAGAAATTACCCAACCCGATTTTGAAAATCAAAGGAATACCCTGTTGAAAAATAAAAAAAGTAATAAGAAGAAGTGAACCGATTGCAGAAAAGGCAATGACGAGCAGGAGTTTCTCAGCGATCTTATCTTTCATGCGCTAATCATTACTGATTTCTGTAGCAGATATCAAACCATCACTTTTTAATATGTCCTGCCCCTCTTTTGAAAGCACAAACTCAATGAATTTCTTCACCTCACCAGTCGGTTCTTCAAGTAGCAAAAGTAGAAAAGGTCTGGTAAAGCCATATCGGCAGGTGATAAGATTTGCAAGCGTCGGTTCAACGCCATCTATTGCCAAGGCTTTTTCGCGTTCGTCAACCAAGCCAACTGAAATATAGCCGATCCCTTGTTGTGTTGTGGCGATTATTTCACGGACCGCCCCGTTTGAATCCTGAACCAAACAGGCGTCACTGATCACCTGGTCACCCATAATCATGTCTTCAAACGCACCTCGGGTACCTGACCCTTCTTCTCTGGTAACCGGGATGATTTTACCTTTCGTGCATCCGAACTCTGACCAGTCTTCATAGATTCCAGAAAAGATGCCTTGTATTTGTTCAATGGTCAAATCATCTATTAGATTATCTTTATGGACAATAACTGCAATCCCGTCAACTGCCATTAAGTATGTTTTCAAACCCCGCTCACTGACTTTCAAATTTCGCGATGAGGCGCCGATATGACAAGTATTATTCAAGGTCGCCTGAATTCCGGCAGTTGACCCTCCACCCTGAACATTTACCTGGATACCTGGGTTTTCTTCGGTGAAGCGCTCGGCGACTCGCTCGATAAAAGGTTGAATTGACGTAGATCCAGCAATAATGATGCTACCTTTTCTCTGGGAACAGGTTGTGAGTAAAAATATGCAAACAATGGCGAGATAACGCACTGTGCGTCTATTATAATCAGAATCAAATCACAGTCAACGATTTTGAACGCATATGAGCTGAACGCATATTCTTATTTCTCTTTGACCCTTGACAAGTACTAGATATTTCATATCATAATTATAGTGATGAAGATAATATCCTGGAATATCAAACAAAATTCGAGAACAATAAATCTTCTACCCCCCCCCTTATTTGACAAACATTTCTCTTTTAAGAACTTTTCTAAATCAAAGTGGTGAAGTTATTGCTGGTAGGAATGGGTTAAGGAGAGCCTCTCCGTATTCTCTCCTCGACCCAGTATTGGATTGAGAATGAAGAAATGCAAAAACTAAAATATCATAGTAGTAATATAATCGTAAAAATAGGAGGATAAGATGCGAAAACTATGTTTATTAATATTTGTGGGATTTTTGAGCCTTACTATGGCTCAAGGTCCATATACCCTATCATACAATCTTTCTCAGTTTGAATTCAGTGTTGAGAGTGGTTATAATAGGGTAAAAGGATTAGAGATGGCTACAACAACAGATATTGGTGCACCAGAATTGCCAGTTAAATCATTAAACTTTATACTTCCTAATGGTAAAAGAGTAAACAATATCGAGGTTATATCGATTAATCTTGTCCCTTTATCAGGGATATTTGATATTTATCCTGCTCAACCACCTGTACCACTGCCCGAACCACCTCCACCCTGGGTACCTCCTGATTCCTTTATCTATTCTCAGGATGCGATTTATCCAGATTCAATGCCTATTCGAGTAATTCATCATGGGAAGTTTGATGGCATACCAGTAGCAACAATCGCTATATATCCCTTGCTTTATAATCCGGTAAGGGATAGTCTCTATTTTGTTCAATCAATCACTTTCCGTTTTACACTTGAACAAACGCCGATTTCTCGACGTCCAAAAATTAGAGGTGAACGGGTTCATCAATTATACAAAAATGGCATAAAAAGCAGTGTGTATAATAAATGGCAAGTTGAAGCCTTTTATACTCCTCCACAGCAACTTGTGTCAGATGAACAATTACTATCAAGTGCGTATTATGAAGTTGTAATTGTTACTACCCAGGCAATGGCTGATGCATATCAATCATTAGCCGATTGGCTAACAGAAAAAGGTATGCCATGTGTTATAAAAACCACCGAATGGATATATGCACATTATGATGGGCATTGGGACGAAACTAACTATGCTGGACTATCTTATGAACACATTGGTGATGATGCAGCAAAGATTAAGGAATTTTTATACCAGGCCTATTACAGTTATGGTCTTACCTTTGCAATTATAAGTGGCGTTCTTCAGCCGGATAACCCTTCTAATAGTGTTCCTTTTAGATATTGCTGGAGATTTGATAATACCACTGACCCGTTGAAAATTATTCCAGCGGATCTGTATTTTCAGGATTTTAGTGGATACTGGGAAGTAGATGAAGATGGTAGAATTGGTGAACCCGGGGATGACGTGCCTGATTATCAGGAAGAAATTTATATCGGTAGAATCCCAGCCTGGAATTATGATCAGGCGCTTTCCTGGGTTGAAAAGCGATTAACCTATGAAAAATCTCCAGCAAATAGAAACCTTATGACCCAGTCACTCTGGATTACACAGGGAGCACAAGGTATGCACAACTTTCCGAACTACATGGAACAAACAATACCACATTTCCCCTCTTACTTTATTCAACATCGGGTTGTGAATCACCCATGTAATGCAAATGACCATAGATTAATGGACACTTTAAGTATGGGCTACGGCATGGTTTCAACTTATGGACATGGCTCAGGTGATACCCAAAGAAGTGCATATCCTGACCTTAGACAATTAATCTTCAGCTTTAATTACCAGGGATTCCCTTATCTCCAGGAACCGTATAATATCGATAAATACTATGTGGTCTATTCAATGGGTTGTGAGAATGCCTATTTTGATACATGCACTGCGATTGTGAATTGGACCGGTTGGACAGGAAACACCCCTGAAGCCTGTATTGCTGAGGCATTTACCTCATATTACCGATACAATGGACCCTCGCCTAATGGTTATCCACCCATCTGCGCTGCTGCTTTTCTTGGAAACACAAGATCTGGTTACCGAAGCACGAAGGACTTACACCAACATTTTCTCGATTATCTGTTTGATGTTGATGCACACATTGGAAATGCCGAGGCAAAATCGAAATATGCATATGGGTGGCATGGTTGGTATCACGCTTATACCCATAATCTCTTTGGTTCACCTGAAATGGAGGTCTGGACCCAAGTTCCTGAAGACCTTTTTGTAAATCACCCAAAGGAAATTCCGGCAAATACGCCGATTGACTTTGTGGTTACTGTCTGGAGCGAACAAGGTCCGGTTGAAGGTGCCCTTGTTATCCTATACAAATGGCCTGAAATCTATAAATCAAAGAAAACCGAATCTAATGGATGTGCTGTATTTTAAGAGCTTACTGTTCCATCCCCGGGTATAATGAAAGTAACGGTTACCAAAAAAAATCATATCCCATATCAGGGTAAGGTTGAGGTTTACGAAGGTGGAGGTCCGCAAACACATAAAATCATTCCCCAAGATCTTGTATTTGGTCTCAAGGTGTATCCTAATATTATTAGTCACAATACCCAATTGCAATATACAATTCCGCAGAGCCAGAAAATTAGGCTTAATTTATATGATATTAGTGGTCGGAAAATCAATTCAATTGCCGATGGTGTTATTGAACCGGGAATCTATACCTATGATTTGGATTCTTCCATGCTCAGCGCCGGCATCTACTTCTTGATTCTTGAGGGTAAAGAAGAAACTATAACCGAAAAAGTTCTGATTGTGAGATAATAATTAAATAACCCTGGTTTCCTGTTCTACGCAGGAAACCAGGGATTAAGAGAATAAAATAATATGATGTTAATATTTTTGGTGTTAACGAGTTGGACTACAGAAACAGTGATGGCGGATAGCAGTTTATTGCAAGTTCCTGTAATTGCCACAGACGCAAGTGGCAACCCTTATATCTTAGTATCTAAGATGAGAGGTGTCTCTAACGGCGTAAATCTTTATTATCTCTTTTTGTATACTAAGAATGGCGGTAACTGGCGGGCAGATACCTTTGAATCATATGGCGCAAATTGTATGGAATCCAAGGATCTAACAATTGATAAGTTCAATCGCATCTATGCCATTTATTTCCAGGAGGATACACTCGATTATACCCGGTATTTAATCGTGGCATCAAAGGACTCTATTGGTTGGTCAAAAGATACGGTTGCGGAGTCAAACATGGGTCCTTCTTTCGACTGGGTATCAGTTGCCACTGATACAGTAGGTATTCCTCATATTGCTTATGACTATTATCTAGATCCCTATACCAGAGGCTTTTATGCCTTTTTAGATGATTCAATCTGGCAAAAGGAGATAATTGATAGTTTAACTGATGCCTATTGCTGTGCGATTGATGTAGATTCCCAAAACCAACCTCATATTAGTTATTTTCGTATGGGGGATAACCTATGGTATGCAAAGAAAATTGACAGTGTCTGGTATTGTGAAGAGGTTGACCACACAAACTATGCAAGCTGGTGGACGACTTCGATCTGTATTGGCCCTGATGATTTATCAGGTATCGCCTATAAAGACCCAAATTCGTATGAAGTTAAATATGCCTATCATAATGGAATTTCCTGGCATATTGACATTGTTGACTCTTTTGGCGGTGCTGTCGGAACCCAGAAGGCACTGGATATTGATTCGCTGGGTAAACCATATTTTATCTATGAGGGGGGCTATAATGATTATCTTGCCTATAAAGATACGGGTGCCTGGCACAAAGAAATATTACCCCTTACACCTTTGGTTACAAATGGATGCAGTGGTGCCTTGCGCATTGGTCGAGATGGCACAATCCACATTGCGAGACTTGCCACTGATGATGTCTACACCTATCGTGAAATCCATTACATCTATGGCACACCAGAAAGAATTGAGGAAGAATCGCAAATTACAAACCCTGAATCTAATATCCCGAATCTTGAGGTTCTTCCAAATCCATTTTCAAAGCTGACGACCATCAAATTCCAAGTCCCAAGCTCCAAGAGCCAAGTCACAATGAGTATTTACGATGTGGCAGGAAAGTTGGTTAGACAATTCGACTATCCGACTATAAGACTATCTGACCAAGTAATCTGGCAAGGTAATGACAATCTCGGTCAAAAACTTCCGCCTGGCGTATATTTCTGTTGCTTAAAGGTTGATGATCTGATTACAACCACAAAAATTACAAAATTGAAATAGAATTCTTATCACACCGTTTCCCAATTACTTAATTACTGAATAACTTAATAACCAAATGACTTATCTCATATTGACTTCGTATACCTTGTGAATATCATATGTACCATGATTAATGACATTCGGGTAAGAGGTGCACGAGTCCATAACTTAAAGAATATCGATATTACAATACCGCGCAATAAATTCGTGGTGATCACTGGTATTTCTGGGTCTGGCAAATCATCGCTCGCCTTTGATACGCTTTATGCAGAAGGCCAGCGCCGCTATGTCGAGTCACTTTCTGCCTATGCTCGTCAATTCCTGGGCATGATGGATAAACCCGATGTCGATGAAATAACCGGTCTTTCGCCAGCGATTGCTATTCAACAGCGCAGCGCTTCAAAAAACCCGCGTTCCACAGTCGGTACGGTCACTGAGATTTACGATTACCTACGGGTGCTCTTTGCTCGCATCGGTACCCCTTACTGTCATAAATGCGGCCGCCGAATTCAATCCCAGACAACTGACCAGATAGTCGACGCGATCATGGCTTTGCCAATCAATTCAAGGATCGAAATATTAGCACCGGTGGTGCGCGGTCGTAAAGGTGAATACAAAGAATTTATTACCCGGCTTAAACGGCGTGGTTATGTAAGAGCCAGGGTCGATGGAAAAATCTACGAGATCGAAAAAATCCCTCTACTTGAACGTTATAAGAAGCACGATATAGAAATCGTTGTTGACCGCATCATAATGAAAGACGGCATCAGGAAACGACTTGCTGACTCAGCTGAAATCGGTTTAAAAGAAGCTAATGGCATCCTAACAGTTATTGTCAACGGCAAGGAAACCATAAGGTTTAGCCAGAAACTCGCATGTATGCACTGCTCCATAAGCTATCCAGAAATCGCACCGCGCATGTTCAGCTTCAACTCACCATATGGCGCGTGTCCAACCTGTGATGGTCTGGGTACAAAAATGGAAATCGACCCTGATAAGGTCATCCCAAATCAGAAGTTGTCCCTTAATCAAGGCGCCATAGTACACTATGGCATGCACAGCAACTGGCGCAGGTCCAAACTCACGGGACTCGCTGAGCAGATGAAATTCAGCCTTGATATACCGTTCAATAAACTGGGAGCAAACGCGAGAAACGCTATTCTTTATGGTGATAACATACAGATAACTGTGAAGTACGTGCGCACTGATGGTAAGGGTCGTGGCGAATTTGAGGAATATTTTGAGGGCGTAGTACCAGAACTGATGCGCCGCTATCACGAAACCACATCTGTGGCAATCCGTCAATACATCGAAGATTTCATGACCATTACAAAGTGTCCTTTATGCCACGGCGCGCGCTTAAGACCAGAAAGTCTGGCAATTAAAATCGGCCACAAGAATATCACTCAGGTCACTGAGCTATCAATAAAAAGTGGCTATGAATATTTCCAGAATCTGAAATTGTCATTGACCGAACAAAAAATCGCCGGTGAAATCATAAAGGAAATCAAACGACGTTTGAGTTTCCTTATTTCTGTCGGTCTTGACTATCTCACCTTGGACCGGCCTACAGAAACTTTGGCTGGAGGTGAAGAGCAGCGTGTGCGTCTTGCCACCCAGATCGGCTCAGGGCTCGTTGGCGTGCTCTATATACTCGATGAACCTTCAATTGGACTCCATCAACGAGACAATATAAGGTTGCTCAATACATTAAAAGCACTGCGCGACCTCGGCAATACTGTACTCGTCGTTGAACATGATGCAGAAACAATGCTCAGTGCTGATCATATTATTGATCTGGGTCCAGGAGCTGGTGAACAAGGTGGTCATGTAGTTGCTACCGGTACACCAGACCAGGTTTCCCGAACCAGGAAATCGATAACTGGCAAGTATCTGTCCGGCAAGAGAAAAATTGAAGTACCCGAGCAACGCCGACCAAGGTCAATGCGTAGCCTTATCATAAAGGGTGCTCAGGCAAATAACTTAAAGTCAATCGATGCTGAAATCCCTTTGGGGTTGTTTGTTGTCATAACCGGGGTCTCTGGTTCTGGTAAATCAACGCTCATTGTCGACACATTATATCGCGCCCTGGCACAAAAGTTCTACTATAGCAAGTATCCAGCCGGACAACACAAAGAAATTAAAGGGTTGGAATATATCGATAAAGTCGTAAACATAGACCAGTCACCAATCGGTCGAACACCACGCTCAAACCCAGCAACCTATACGAGCGCGTGGACACCGATACGCGAATTGTTTGCGCAATTACCCGCATCAAAGGTGCGCGGCTACAAACCCGGAAGGTTTTCCTTTAATGTACCGGGTGGTAGATGTGAACAATGTGAGGGTGATGGCGTACTGCGCATTGAAATGCATTTCTTGCCTGATGTTCACATTACCTGCGATGCCTGTCATGGTAAACGTTTTAATCGAGAGACTTTGGATATCAAATATAAGGGGAAAAATATCAGTGATGTCCTGAATATGTCAGTAAATGAGGCGCTTGAGTTCTTTCAAAATATCCCTAGAATCAAAAGAAAATTCAAACTCCTGCACGATGTAGGTTTGGGATACATTAAGCTCGGACAATCTGCAACGACGTTATCAGGTGGCGAAGCGCAGCGTATAAAATTGTCAAAAGAGTTGAGCAAAATCGCCACTGGCAAAACCCTATATCTCCTTGATGAACCTACAACCGGACTCCATTTTGAAGATGTCAAACTTCTTTTGAGCGTTTTGAACCGCTTGGTTGACAAAGGCAATACGGTAATCGTTATTGAGCACAATTTAGAGGTCATAAAGTGCGCCGACTGGATTATTGACCTTGGCCCTGAGGGTGGTGATCATGGCGGCGAGATCGTGTGTCAAGGAACCCCTGAACATATAGCTTCTGTAATAAAATCATACACTGGCAAATTCCTGAGAAGAATGGTGCCCGTCGTATTTTGAAGTTTTGAGGTTACGAGGTTCTGAACTTCTTAGCTTCATAAGTTCATCTTTTCACAACCTCCTGCCTGTCGAAGATCTCGCTATAGTCTCGAGTCTAACGAAGTTAGAGAGAGGATTGTAACGAGAGGCCCCGTAGGATGTTAATCGTACGGGGTCATCGTCCGACTTGATCGGACGATCCAGACTGGATTCCCCGGTTGCACCGGGGAATGACAAGAAAACCCGGGATTCCCTTACAAACTATGGGGTAAAATCTCAACAGAGTGACCGAGAATTAGAAGTAGGACCTGTCTGCGTGCGAATGCACAGGCAGGCGTTTACGCCCGCCCCGTTAAATAAACTTTTAGGAAAAGTATAAGCATCCCTATTACGCAATTTAACAGGGCCCGTGAAAATATGTCGAAATTTAATCACATTTGACGAGCCTAAAGGCTCTACTCCTACAAATTTCGACATTCTCGGTCAGCCTGTTGACTCCATAAATAAGCACAATTTTTGTGCACTAATCACGGATTCTATGCATTAGAACAGTTTTTACCTCCAAATTACATTGATTTCACTGGCACGTTTCTTGCATTTAGAAAGTGTAATTGTGCTTTGTGCACATTTTAAGATTTTTCAAAAAATGAGCCGCGTGATCACGCCGCTATCTTGAAAAATCTTGCGAAGTTATAATTTTAGGTATTTGATCTATTCTAGGAGGTAATATGCAAAGCATAGGTCTGATCTTCATGGTTTGCCAGCTGACTTATCTGGGCAATTTTGACATGAGTGCCAATTATATACGCATCAACCCTAAACAACGAGAAGATGAAACACTGTTACATGGCAGAACTACTATTGGTGTTTTTGGCGGTCCAATTGTTAAATTCACTGAGATCAATGATGATTTCGCGGTTCTTGTCGGCGGCCGCGGCGGACTGATCATAAACCATGCGTTTAGCATTGGGGCTGGTGGTTATGGTCTGGTAAATGATATCATGATTGATAATATACCGCCCCGCCAAGACTATTTTCTGGAATTTGGCTATGGTGGACTGGTCTTGGAATACATATTGCGGCCAAGAAAACTCCTTCATCTCAGTGCACACACGCTCATTGGTGGCGGTAGTCTCTGTTTTCGCGATGACTGGTATGAAGCCTGGGATGACGATGCCTTTTTTGTTGCTGAACCAGGTCTGGATTTGATGTTGAATGTAACAAAGTGTTTTCGGATTGGTATCGGAGGTTCTTATCGCTATATTGCCGGCATAGGTTTGGACGGGCTCACAAATAAAGATATGAGCGGGGCAACTGTTGGATTAACGTTCAAATTCGGTGGGTTTTAACCAGAGCGAGTAGATTTTCCTCATCAATAAATAATACATTTTGTCCATCTCTGTCATCAGTTTTTTATCCTTCGAGTAACCCCGCACTTTTGCAAAAGTGCGGGGGCATCGAGAAGTACCTCAATGTATGTTCTCGACAAGCTCGAACAGTAACTCTTTACTCTTCGAGTAAGTCCCGTAAGGGACGCATCGAGAAGTATCTTAAAAAATTATAAGGTAATAATCGTAATGAATCTTAAAGATGTGGGTAAACCTTAGGTTTTTCCCCTTGACTTTCGCCTTTTTTTTCATAGAATTTAATTATGCGTCTTGTTACCAACGAAGAGATGAAAAAAATAGACAAGTGGTCAATCAAAACCCTTGGTATGTCTGGTTGTGTTTTAATGGAAAATGCTGGCCGCGGTTGCGTAAATGTGCTTGAAGAGTATTTTGACCTTGAAAATATCGCGGTATTAATCGTCTGCGGTAAGGGCAATAACGGTGGTGATGGTTTTGTCATTGCCCGACATTTGCAAAACCGGGGGTCCTTTATCAAGGTTATCCTTACTGGTCGTGGTAAAAGCCTAAAAGGCGATGCATTACTAAATTATAAACTTGCCAAGCATGCAAACATTGAAATCCACGAAACAATTGATATCGCCAGGATCAAAAGAATTTTAAATTCATTCAACCCGGATATTATTGTTGATGCTATTTTCGGTACTGGGTTTGAAGGACCGACAAAAGGGATGTATACTCGTTTGATCAATATGATCAATAATACTGAAAAGTTTGTGCTCTCAGTTGATATCCCTTCAGGCATTCATGGTAATGACGGTCAATTTAACAAGACCTGCATTATTGCCGACGCGACAGCAACGATGTGCTTGCCGAAACGTGGGAACTATTTGTACCCGGGCCGGGAATTGTGCGGTGATTTATACATTGTTGATATCGGCGTACCGTACAAATTGATCAATGACGGGTTTCCCCAAGTGATTGAATTTGATGATATATATCATTTGATGCCACCCAGACCACCAGATGGCAATAAGGGAACTTTTGGCAATGTCTTGATCATTGCCGGCGCCCGAGGGTTTTCAGGTGCCGCGGCAATGGCTGCGATATCTGCTTTAAAGGTCGGTGCTGGCCTGGTACGCCTGGCTGCACCAAAAAGTATTCTAAATGCCTTGGCAGCAAAGCATTTAGAAATCGTCAAGGTGCCACTCTCTGAAACCAAGGATCAAACAATCAGCCCAGAAGCTATCGCCGACTTGCTGCCCCATCTTGAGAAAGCAGATGTTGTGGTTATTGGTCCGGGTATTACCACTAACCCAGAAACCGCCAAATTTCTGTTCAGTTTCCTGCCCAAAATCACGGTACCACTTGTTATTGATGCTGATGCTATAAATATCATCTCTAAAAATGTCAGATTCTTGAAAAAACTGAATGCCCCATTTATCCTTACGCCCCATCCAGGAGAACTTTCCCGGTTGACCAAACTCACAGCCCAAGAAATCAACTTAAACCGTATTGATCTGGCGCCATTATTAGCCAAAAAATTCTCTGGTGTCCTGGTTCTTAAAGGTGCACCCACAATCATTGCATCATCGAGTAAAGAAACCTATATAAATCCGACTGGTAATTCTGGTCTTGCTTCAGCTGGTTCAGGCGATGTATTGGTCGGCATGATTAGCGGATTTCTCGCCCAGAATCTGTCGTTAACCGGAGCTTCAACCCTTGGCGTCTTTTTGCATGGTTTATGTGCTGACCTGGCAATGGAAAGCAACAATGAATATTCATTGACTGCTGAGGATCTAATAGAACATATCCCTGCTTCTATCAACTACATAATAGGGAGAGAATTTGTAGAAGATAAAAGTAATGATTAGTCTACAACTTTGTTCCATATTATTAGCCATAAATACCACACCCCAAAATATTTTCTTTGAGCGCTATACTCTTATGCCGCCCCTTGGCAATGTGAAATCTATCTGCGCGACACCCTTGAATGTCTTTGCAATAAGTGACAATTATCTGTTGATTTTTGATAAACTGAGCTTAAACCTTGAAAAGACTATACATTTTGACGAGGACATTGAACTCGTAGGTTATGACCAGCAGTCCAATGATCTTTGGATCACCAGCCCTTCAAGCATCATTAGATTTACCATCGCTACATACAGTATACGGGGATACCCGATTGCCGACGATATAAACCGCCTCGGCATTGGTCTTGATTATGTCTATCTAGATGGCATCAAAAATTATTCATTGAATAAACGAACTGGCGAATTGAAATATATAGCATCATTTCCCGGTAATCTAACCTGGTTCAAGAGAACTACTGATGAAGATATCAAGACCTATAGTTTTCTCATGCCTTACTATTATTTTGATGAAGCCAAGAAGACCCAGGCACCATTCACTCGATTTCACATAAGCGCGGTCTTTGACGACGGCATGGACCTCTACGTAGGGACGAATGGCTATGGGCTATTGAAATACAATAAGATTTCCTGGCTAAAGAAACGTGTTGTTTATGGACCGCTCGATAATCGAATAAAGAAAGCAAAAAGAGTCGGCGATAAAATAGCCTTCATCTCAAACCTCGGCATATCATACCTCAAAGACACCTCTCAAACCTGGCAGTACCAGCGTTTCACACATCAAATTACTGATGTTTTATTTCAAGACAATAATTTCATTGTCACTTTTGAAAACCGCATTTCCCGAACTGATGGAGGTGTGCTTATCACTGTCAGCAACATGGATAACAATATCCTCTGTCTTAGCAGTGATGATACATTTACCTATATCGGCACATCGTCTGGCCTATACAAAATGTACAAGGGTACATCTACTGCCCTGCCTTTCGGTCCTGATAAATTCGCGGTGCATTCGGTTTATCCAATGAACGATGAAATATTTGTCGGTGGTGAAACTGGCTTTTTCAAGTACGACAAAACAAACGATGAATGGACAAGAGAACTAGGGTTTGGTGTGAAGCATGTCGTAGAATTACAGAATACACTATACCTGCTTGCCACGAACAACCAAATAATACAATACAAAAATATAAAGCAGGATCCAGGCACTGACACAACCTGGGTTCTCTTGCCATATTTTAACATCTACGATATTGCATCAGATGAGGAGGTCATCTACTGCGCCTCTTATGCCGGCATTTACTATTTTGAACCGGAAACTGATGCATATCGGGTGGTCTATAACCTGCCGCGCATTAAGTTTGATCACGTCTTCGTCCTTGATGACAATATCATCGCCGTGTCCTCTAAAAATATCTATTCTCTGCCCATAAAGTATCGAGATTAACCCTGGTCACATTTTCCAAACATGGAAATAAACTCTTATTATGTCTGAAAAAAAACTCTCTTTTATTGACCACCTCGAAGAATTAAGGAAAAGGATAATATATTCGATAATCTGCATTGTCGTATTCTCAATAATCGGTTTTTTCTTTGCCAAGAACCTACTGAACACAATCATTAGCCAGGCACAACTTGAGTCGACTTATTTCTTTGCGCCGCTCGAAGCCTTTACCACGCAGATTAAAATAGCGATCTTCATCGGCATATTCATATCTTTTCCATTCTTGCTATACCAAAGCTGGGTCTTTATTGGACCAGGTTTAACCAGGACCGAAAGGAAAATCTCCTTTTCCTATATGTTTTTCGGTCTTCTATTATTTCTCACTGGAAATCTATTTGGTTATTTCATACTCATACCGTTAGGACTAAAGTTCCTCTTAGGTTTTGGCACTGAGTATCTTCAACCACTCATGAATATCAGTAAGTACATTGGTTTCATATTCTGGTGTCTTTTGGGGTCAGGCATACTTTTTCAGTTACCGCTTTTGCTTTTTTTCCTAATTAAACTGGGCGTAGTTGACGTAGAGACAGTTAGGAAACATCGACCCGAAGCAATCGTTATTATCCTTATATTATGCGCCATCATAACACCTACTGGTGATTTCTTCACGCTTTTGCTTATTTCAATCCCCTTACTGTTCTTATTTGAATTGAGTGTGCTCATTGCTGGAATCACTCAAAAGAAACCAAAGAAAGACAGGCTGACCAAGAATCAGAACTTCCCGGCTTCCTACTAAGGAGAACATATAATGGTTTCAGTGGATTTCGTTAGCATGTTACACTATTGTCACTCTGAATTTATTTCAGAGTCTCACTTTATCGAGATTCCGAAACAAGTTCGGAATGACAGGTTCCACAACATAATTGAAAATTGAAACTATTATATGTTCGGAGTAATAAGTTCATTTTTCCCTATTAAACCATAACCTATAATAGGGCGTCATATTAACTAAGAGGAGGCAATATGAAATACGCGAAACTACTAATGCTTTTGCCGCTGATTGCAATCCTTGTAATCGGTTGTGCCAAAGAAAGTGACGAAGACGCAATTCAGGCTTTGCTTGAATCAAGTTGGTTTGTTGGCGACGGCGCGATCCGCAACGCTGATGATAGTACCAATGTACCTGGGAGTCAGGATGGACCCGGGCTTCTCGCCGACACCATCGGTTATGTCCGCTGGGTAAGATGGATCGAACGCCCAGTCGAGCGCGAATTCTACATAGTCGTAAATGGCGACAGTGCTGACGTAACGATTACCGCACATTTTCATGGCGAGCCACCTGGCTATGGCATTTTCGTGAACAATGACCCGCTTGGTCCAATCTACCAACGCGCCATATCAGACAGTGTCATAAGAAAAGTCAAGCTCTACAGAGATGACAATGATCGCTGGCGCCTTGCAAGCCTTACCGTAGCTGATATTTACACAATTGGGACAGATCATCCTGTGACGATCACCCAAATCAAAGCGAGGGTTGAAAGCCGTGACTATGAATTTATCGTGACCAGCGCAGATACGTATTTTGAAAAGGATGAACTGCCCATTTTCTACCCATCAGATACGGTTGTGGTTTCGGTAATATGTAGTTGCCAGGATGATTCAACATGGGCATTCTTACACCACGGCACAGGTCACCGACCTGGTACTGGTATCCATATCAGACAACCGTTCTATCGTGATAATACAACGAAATTTAGTAGAACCTGGATTATCGCTGAGGATTCTATTATCCACACACCGGCGGTAAGACACAGTGCAACCGATGTTTTGGGTTGGCAAACCCTGTTTGGTGACTCAACTGCCACTTACTATTCCCGGGCATGGTGCTTGCCCTATATTGTTATGGAGCCGGGTGAGGAAATGCCCGACGACGAGGAATAATCAAAGAATAACCAAAAAAGAGAAATCAAGAGGGGGCGCAATGCCCCCTCTAAGAAATCATTTTCCTTTTTCCAAACTACAATTTATCTCAACAAGATTACTTTCTTGACAAGCGCTTGATCATCAGATTCCAGCCGTACAAAATAGACACCCTGTGATAAGTTGATGTTACTAAAGGACTTGCGGTAAGTGCCTGAAGGTTGGTTTTCATTGACAACATGCTCAATCAAGCGACCGGTCACATCAAATAACGACAATTTAACATTGGTCCCTATTGGTAAGGTGTATCTGATACCGACAATTTCTTTGGCAGGGTTTGGCAAGATGCTCAGTGCCAGAACACCAGCTTGATCAGGCAGTGATTGAGAACTCTGCGGACCACCGCCCTTATTGTCCTTTTCATATTCACTTATCACCAGGATCGCACTCACTGCTTTGTTACCCAATATCTTCATGGTAATCTGCCCGTCTTTATAAAGTAATTCGGGAAGAACATGCACTATAATCACGAGCGTATCCGGCAGGATGTGTATTGTATCGAATTGATGGCCATCGATGTTTATGGTAATGGGGAGGTTGGAACTCCCGCGCTGGTATAGGTAGACGTGTATCTTGTATGTTTTGCCCGAATCAAGGTGTGTGAATTGATACTCAAGATACTGGGCGTCGTGGTCGATTCTTTTATAAGGTTCTGAGCCGTAGTGAGTGTACCCTTCACGACGGATTGTGAATGGTGATGGTTCTTGTTCCCCGCACTGTGCAACGTACATAGGCAGCGCGTTTTCACCACCCTCACCAGGACCGCCAAATGCATGCGTCTTGAATTTGATCTCATACGGCGGCGCGGTAGGCTGCGGAATAGTTTCGCTTCCTTCAGTCCAGATGAAATATACATTGGTGCCCAAAAGTGTCTGATAATGGGTGATGTGAGGGTAGTTGGAGAATGTTTCTGTTGCGCCGGTGCTGATATTCTGGGGTGTGGTCCAACCGCCAACTTCCGGATTGTAGTGGGAAAAATATACCTCATAGTTGTTGGTATGTTCTTCAACCCACGAGCAGAAGTGACCGCCTGTAAGAACAGGATAGGCAGATGGTACTGATATAGTGAAACACACTGGTTTGATTGATCCCCACGTGTAGAACGGGTGATTGCAGGTAAGAGAACGCCAGCTGATATCGCCACTTGCTTCCCAGACAAAATATACCACATTGCCTTCGATCGCAAGCGAAGGATGGTGACAGGTCGTGGATTGATGCGATACCCGTTCGGCAAAGCCATGCCCAAATGGTTCATGGCGATACCAAATCTGGTCGTTATTCTCCCACGTAATATGGATATCAGGATTTGTGGCACTCATCATATACCCAATACTGGGATTATGCCCTGTGCCCACCCACTCTGACGTCGTGGGCAAAGGATTAAGAATGTTGAACTTTGTATATTTAACAGTCGATCCTTCAGTGTACGCAAGGTGTCCCCAATTGCCGCCAGCGATCGCAAAGGATGGCGGATCAATGGCACTCGTACTCGTGACGATCACAGCCGGATCCGACCATTGACTACCCGTAATGTGGCGTGCGAAGTAAATATAGTGTTGGTTCTCACTGTCAAGATAATGCCAAACTACTCCCGGCACCGGTGTCTCAGCTATGGGATCGTAACTGATTACCGGGTAACTCCCTTGACCCAGTTCCATCTTTTTGGACCAGGAGAATCCGCCATTGGTCGTGCGCGTAGCATAGATGACTCCGCCTGATTCGTATGTTACCCATATTTCATCGGTACCCTCAATACGCATCATGTTCCGCCCATTATTCGCAAGTGTCGCTTCAGATGAACTGCTCACCAGTGATTTATTGAAATCCGGGGTATAGGTGTAAACACCTTCTCCTGTAGCGGCCCAGACATATTGTGTATTATCTGAATCAATTGTTAAATCATTTACCAGTTCTGGAGGTAATCCGATGGTGAGATTAAACCATTTTGCCCCGTAATCAACACTTGCATATACATAACCTTGTGTGCTGTTTTCATTTTCCTGACAGGCTGCGTAAATAAGCGAAGGTTCATCAGGGTCTTCACAGAGTGATTTCACAAAAGTGTAATCAAGACCAGTCATGGAAGAAATCCAGTTATCTGCAGCATCGGTGGTCTTATAAATGCCCTGATTGGAACCAGCAAACAGAATATTATTGTTAGTTACTGGCATAGCCAGTGTATTCACAGTAATTGGATATGGCATTCCATCATTTTCAACAGTCCAATTTTGTCCGCTATTCGTACTTTTCTGAACACCATGAACAATCTCTCCCAAGTATAATATATCATTGATTAGAGGATCAACAAGTATGCTGTAAACCTTTGGGCCAAAGCCCCCAGGCCAATTACCTACTGGAACCCAGTTATTGCCACCATCAATTGACTTCATTACACTATAATTGACTGAAGAAAGTGGCTGACCACCCGCGTACCAAATGCGTGGTGGAACTGCAGCAAGGCAATAGAAATATGCCGACGCCGGAGGGGGTCCGATTTCGTATACTATGTGCCAGTTTTCGCCGCCATCAGTGCTCTGCCAAATTTGACCATTGAAATCAACATCTGCATTTACCGCATGAATCCTGCTACCATCTGATGGATCAGTTAGAATATCAGTTCGCATCCAACCAGATGGCATCGCTTTTACAAATTGCCACTCAGCACCGGTATTCAAACTACGATGTATGACATCTCCACCGCCACTTCCATAACAACGTGACTTACAGTTCAACGTAGGCAAATTAGCTGTTACCGCCCATACATCTGCAATATGCATTCCAGTCATCCGTTCCTCCCATGATTCACCAAGATCAGTACTCCGATAAAAGGATCGCATTGTACCAAGATACACGACACCATTGGGATTGCTCAATGTTGGTTGATCAGCAAGTATTGACCAGCACATAGGATCATAGATACCAGTACCAAGTTGTTGCCATGTGAGTCCTTCATCACTACTGCGGAATACCTTCTGTCCCTCAGTGGCAGCGAATATATATTTGTTAGCGCCAACCTTTAAAATCGTCAGTGCTAAGCAATTCGTTCCTAAATCATATACTTTAGCCCATGAAGAACCACCATTGGTTGTTTTCCAGATACCCATGCTTGGTGCGTGATAAGCACCGCCGCCATAAACAATATTCCCAACATCGGGGTCGATTGCCAAAGAATACAGGCAAGTACCTTCAATACCTTGGTATGCCGATGTCCATGAATCACCGCCGTCAGTGCTTTTAAATACAAAAGGCGTGCCTGGCGGTGCACCCTTACCACACATAAAGACATAATTAGGGGAATTCGGGTCAGTCTCAATATCATAAATAGCAAGCACACCTGGATCATCCACTGCCGGCGAAATATCGTTCCACACATCACCGCCGATCGTTGTTTTAAAACAACAACCGGTTTCGTTTTCGCGGGGATAATGGCATCCTAAATAGACTGTGGATGGATTATTCGGGTCTATCTCAAAAACATGAGGACGGAAATTGGTTAAACCTGTGTTCTTCTCATTCCAAGGATATGATGGATTTCCATAATTATAATGTTTCCATACACCATCATCTTTGCAGCCGATATACACAACTTGAGGATTTTCTGGCTCACAAACAGTTACCCTGGGGGTATGAGTTATCGAAGGTGGAAAGTGTTCCTGCAAATCTTCCCATGTTAATCCTTCATCTGTAGATTTGAAGAATGACGCCCAGTCAATTACATCTGTAACATACATCACTGGTGTAGCACCAGGTTGTGTTCTCCCTAATGTAATGTCAGAGACAGTGTATGATACCCATGGAAAGGCATCGGCTGTCCACTCACCTACCCCCCCCCATTGCTTGATTAAACATGATAAGCATGAGAAAAACTACGATATTCCTACGCATGGTATTCATTTCTTCCTCCTTCTTGATTTTTTTACATATGATATTTCACTACCTAATAAGTGCTATTTTCTCAGTGACACTCCACTCTCCAGCATCTGCTCTGATAAAATATATGCCTTCTACCACCTCCTTTCCTTGCTCATCCCGACCATCCCAGAATATTTGATTTGATGGTTGCATTGTCAAATGGTCAAATCGCTTGATTAAACACCCAGCAACATCGTAGATTGCCAGTGATAAATCGTGCATTATACCATATGAAGGTTGTAATGTAAATGCAATGGTTAATCTTCCCCTGGAGGGATTAGGATAAATCTCTAATTCGGGGACATGATATACCATTCTTGAATTCTGGTCATCCTCTGCTACTCCTACAAACCTCTTTCCTCGCTTATAATACAGCTCACTATAAGCCGGATAGGGTCCATCACGATGGTCATTCCAGATAACATGTACCCACTCCTTTGAAACAACCATTCGAGGACGCCAGGAATTTTTGAGAGCATTAGTAAGTCTCTCCTCGGTTAGCCAGGTCTCGCCGCCATCTGTACTCATTCGAAAATATAATTCAAACTCAGTATCAATTCCCCAGCGGTCGTCGTCCCAAACAACATAAACTGAATCACCACTTACACAAACGTCCGAAGCCTGTGCATGATGTACATCGGTTAGCTGTTTATAAGGAAGCCAGGATAACCCGTTATCAGTACTTTTGCTGAAGAAAATGTCGCCGGTCCAGGAATATGGTGAATACTTATAATCCATCCATGTAACATAGAGATTACCATTATAATCACAACACATTGCTGGTCCTTGACTGGCGGCGCTATCATTTGGTGAAATCACATCATAATCGCTCCAAGTTATACCCTGATCAGTACTTCTTTTATAGAAAATTTCCGAATGTAATGTCCCAAGTTTGTGGCGGATTACCATATGTATGGTTTGTGAATTATAGAGTAATCCAAAGGGGCTGTCGTATCCCAGACTATCGATAATGTTTTCAGGTAGCCATGTCGTACCGGCATCAGTACTCTTTTTAAGTGTAGTCAGATGATGAAAAAAATCATCAACATCATCCCAGATCACAAATACATCCTGGCTATCACCCAGCGTGATTCCAGCCTTGGCACATGAGCGCCACTGGGATGAAAGAAGCGTCTCTGGTTCCCAACTCAGCCCACCGTCAACGCTTCTGCGATAGTAAATTACATAAGTACCTATATATCTTGCATCATCGTAAACAACATGAAGCGTTTCCCCGCGGACAGCAAATTGTCCTACATATGAGGAATTAGTATCAAGCGGCGATAATGACATGTCGTTAGACCAGGTTGTTCCCATGTCTGTGCTTCTTATAAAATATACATCCGCTCCTGCAGGTTCACGATTATCAGCAAAAACAACATAGATTGTATCACCGAAAGTCTCAATATATCCACCACAGCACTGGCTTAGAACATCAGTCAACCTAACATCCGGCTCCCATTGAATCTGTGCTTGTAAGAAAGAAAAAAGTAATAAGTTATTGAATAGGAACAACATAGCATACACTAATAATCCAGATTTACTGGTTGATTTCTTCATAAATACCCTTAGTTAATTATAGTAAATACTAAGTTAATGTCAATAGGCTGATTTATAAAAACTAAAACTATCATTCTAAATTTTTATCGGATATATTTGAAATATCTTTTAAATTCAATATTTTAAAACCTTCAATAACTTCTTTCCAAATACCGCCACCGTCAGTTGTTTTGTACAAACTAAATTTCCCCCCGGCAAAGAGCGTTTGATAATCTGAAGGATGAGAAATTAAACAAAGAAGTTTCCTCGCACAAATACCCTCATTTATCTCATACCAGGTAGCACCACCGTCAGGAGTCTTATACATTCCTCCATCTCTTGTTGCAGCATAGACTATGTCTTCGTTTATCGCTTTTAGACTGTTAGTATATTGCGGAGAATCTGTTAGCAGTACCCAGTACCCACCACCATTCTCGGTTTTGTAAACACGTTCATCCGCTCCTGCATAACCGACAGACTGATTGGCAAATTCAACTGTATAGATATCATCGTTGCTCATTTGTTGATTCCAATTATTACCGCCATTTGTAGAAAGCCAAATACCCCTGTCTGAGGTTCCTGAACAGCCGGCAATAATCCAGATACCTCTCAGTGGGTCATGAGTAATTGCAATGTCATTCACATAGGGATCTGTGCCTGAACTTATATCCTTTGCATCCCAGGTCTCGCCACCATCCTCAGTCTTAAATACCGCACAAGGACCTGTACCACACCCCAGATAAACAATACTCGAATTATTCGGATCCATGGCAAAACACAAGGGGTTGTTATTTGTGATCCCAGAACTCTTTGCAGCCCAGGTCACGCCGCCATCATCAGATTTCCAGACCGGGGTCGCATCATATTTACCGATATAAACTGTATCTGCCCTGTTCGGACAAGTAATCACACAGGTGGGATTGACGATGTATTCGTGCTCTATAGGTTCCCACAATTCTCCTTCATCCACTGACTTATAGAGTTTATGGGTTCTATCCGCTGCAAAGATAGCCCAATAACTATGTATTGGATCCCATCCTATACTCATATCGTCGGCCCGTCCTGCTGGCGGACCATTTAGACTCTGCCACTCTGCCGCAAAGATTACGAGTGGCAGAATTATGATTAGTGTTGATATTTTACGCATGATATACCTCCTTTCAGCCAGAGGCTGAAACATTGATATATACGGATATTGATAGAGATGCAAACGGATTTTTTATCCTGTATCGTGAATCATGCATCTTGTATCCATTACTTCACCACCACTACTTTTTTGGTAGTATACTCCTCTCCTGCTCGGAGCATTATAAAATAGATCCCATCACACACCTCCTTGTTAAAATCAAAAACAAACTCACCTGAAACTTGATGCACTGGAAAAGTCTCAACAACTCTTCCAATGATATCTAATATCATTATCTCACCACCATCATTTGTACCCAAATCGTAATAAATTAAAGAGTTTCCTTTTAAAATTGTGGAACAATTTAAAATAATACCAACGCTGTAAGGTTTAACAATCATCTCTTCATTTATACCAACAAGAGTTTTCCGTTTATAGTAAAGCATCCATGGTCCAGTATTACCACTATCACGTTGGTCAGACCAGAAGAGATGTAGAAAATCACCATCACAAGCCAATGACGGGTTACGAGAATGAAATGACGCATTAGTTAACCGAACTTCAGATTCCCAGGTCTGCCCTAAATCCGTACTCATCCGGTAATATATCTCAAAATTATTACCAAAACCATTCCTGTCATCCATCCAGACCAGATGTAAATTGCTGCCTTCCGCTAAAATGTCTGAAGCAGTAGCCCGATGCACTACGGTCAATGAATCAATCTCTTCCCAGGTATTACCTGAATCACTGCTTGCCCGATAAAATATGTCTCCAGTCCAGGGATAAGGGCTATATTTATAGTCATACCAGGTAATATGAATCCCGCTACTATCATCCGTGTCCATGGCTGGGCGCTGAGATCCGATTCCATCGTTTTCTGAAATAACCTGGCTATCACTCCAGGTTTCACCAGCATCAGTGCTTTTATAAAAAAGAATTTCGGTAATCTCAGAAGCAGCGACTGAAAGCATTAAGTAAAAACTGATTGACTTTGACATCTTAAAACTTGGATGTGCTGCACCATCACCAATCACATCCGCGCTATCCCAACTTACACCATTGTCCGTGCTTTTCATAAATAA
This sequence comes from Candidatus Stahliibacteriota bacterium, assembly GCA_030609135.1. Taxonomy (GTDB): domain Bacteria; phylum Hydrothermota; class Tepidihabitantia; order SM23-42; family SM23-42; genus JAUVZL01. The sequence goes on from JAUWCU010000010.1 coordinate 32,769, forward strand.
TATATTTCCATCATCCCGTGTTGTCACCAAACATACAGTATCGCTATAAACACAAAGTCTCGGATTACCTCTCATCCCTGCCATATTTGTTTTATGAAGAGTATCAATAATGCCCCATGTATTGCCGCCATCAGTACTTTTTCTATAACAAATTGCATAATAGTATGCATAGCTTTCTTTCCATGCGACATGGACATTGCCGCCCCAAACAGCTATGCTGGGTGTGACTGCTGAGATACTGTCTTCAGGTGTTAATAACACATCCGCCCCCCAGGTCGCACCTGCATCGGTGCTGCGCTTGTAGAAAACCTCATCACGATAATTTGATAAACTATCTAAATAATTTTTCCACCAGACTAAATGAATGGTATCGCCCCAACATGCAGACCTTGGATCTGCAGAGTAAGCATAATCAAAAGTCAACCGCCTATCCTCACTCCAGCCTGATTGGGCGGATAGATTAGAAGCAAGAGATAAGAAGTAAGAAGTAAGAAAACATAATAGAAATATGTGGGTAAGTTTCTTCATTGTCTCCTCTGTTTTATTATAATATCCATGTTAAAGAAGTCAATAGATAGATTCATAAAAATTAAAAACTTCATCTTATTTTAAATCTTTATGTGTTTGTTGAGAAAATACAGATACATCATTTTAATCTGGTTTTTTATCTACGTAATCAAAAGTATTGGATTCAAATTCCAAAACTTTTAAAATTCAATACTTCAAAGGCTACTGCTGGGGGCAAATCTTAAGGGCGTATTGCCCAAATCTTTTTAGCGTTCCGAACATCTTAAAGACGTCATTACGAGGAGTGAAACGACGAAGTAATCTCATGAAAATTCAGGAGATTGCCACATCCTGCTCGTTGCATCTTCAACGAGCAGGCTTCGCAATGACATATGATTTATTTGGACAACACGCCCTTAACAGGCTGACTGAGAATAAGGAGTAGGGCGTTCACGCCCGTATTTTGGAGTGCTATGTCTCCTGACATTGCATGCAACGAGAGGACTCGTTGCACTCCATATTTAATGAGCCTAAAGGCTCTACTCCTACAAATTTCGACATTCTCGGTCACCCTGTTAAGATTTAACCCCATTTTTCCCTTGACTTTCCATTTTTTTATTATATAATTCCTTTGTTTTACAATATAATGGGGGTAATAGGTAAGTTTTTCCTAAATTGTAGCGGTCGGATTTATCCGACATAATGAAAATATCCGAAAATTTGTGCGATGAATCGCACCGCTACAATAATTGCTACGTTTTTTATATCATTTTTAGGAAAAACTAAACTATT
>JAUWCU010000061.1 GCA_030609135.1 Candidatus Stahliibacteriota bacterium
CCCGATATAATAGCTTTGCCATTATACGGGGCAGGCAGTGATGGTATAAAAGACTGGATTCCCTGGTCCCTTAGACATATAACTCAGGACTACAGCAAGCTATGGAGAACTATCAAATTAAACTATTTAAGGTTCTGAGTATTAATTGATCATTTTCTGAATTTGATCAGAAGAATATCGCCGTCTTTCACAATATACTCTTTACCTTCTATCTTGGTTAAACCGGCTTGTTGAGCTGGACTAAAACCACCACAAGCAATAAAGTCTTTCCCTTCCAAAACCTCGGCTTTTATAAACCCTTCTTTCATGTCTGAATGAATCTTACCCGCAGCGTCTAGTACGCGAGTACCTTTTATTATCGGCCAGGCACGCGTTTCACGACCCTTTATTGTGTAAAAGATAATAATCGACAGCTTTTCCATACAGAGCCTCATAAGACCGGCAAACCCGGTTGGATTCAAACCAGCATCTTTCCTCAAAGTTTGTTTCTCTTCTTCTGTGAAATCACTAATGTCTTCTTCTAATCTTACAGATAGTCTGTACATATCAAAACCCTTGATGTCCGCTTCAAACCTGCCATCTTCATCTAAGTTTAATACGATTAACTCCTGTTTTGTTGAAAGCAAAGGTAAATCACGTACCGTTGTCTCAGGAACCTGGCCTTTACTCAATGCATCCTTTATCGTAAGCAGGTTCTTTAACTCTTCTCGGCATTCCGCTTTTTTCGTAATTTTGTCGATTCTGCGTTCAACAACTCCTAGATCTGATAAGTACAGTTCGGCACGCACGATCTCATAGTCACGTTTCGGTAATATTTGACTATCGATATGGGGAATATCAGAATCAGCAAAACACCTAACCACATGAATCATGAGATCAACATCTCGAATGTGCGCAAGGAATTTATTGCCTAGACCATCTCCTTGTGAAGCGCCTTTTATCAGTCCGGCGATATCAACGTATTCTATACATGCAAACCTCACCTTATGAGCTTGGGTTATTTCTGCAATCTGCTCCAATCTTTTGTCAGGAATTGTCACCATACCTACATTTCTGTCAATAGTAGTAAAGGGAAATTTCGCTACCTGCACCTGCCCGTGCGTTAAGAAATTAAACAAACTCGACTTTCCAACATTGGGTAGACCGATTATACCAACCTTCATATTCCCCCTGGGAATATTTGATGCAAACAGATTACAGCGGATTTAAACAGATTGATTATATCCGTCTGCATCTACCCTCATCTGTCTGAATCCAATAAATTCACTGAATTTATAAAGTTCTGGGCTTTCACAAACCCATGTCTGAACATCGTTTCCATGCCTGTTATCCCTTCATCAATAACGCCGCGCAGAATCTTTTTTTCGGTGCGCGAAAAGAGACTCAAAACATGGAGCGCAACGTCTTCGCCGGAACGGCCTACGCCGATGCGTACGCGTGGGAAGTTTGAAGAATCCAAGGTGTTTATTATTGAACGCAAACCTAAATGACCACCATCACTACCTCTTCTCCGCAACCTGAGTTTTCCTAATGGCAAATTAATGTCGTCTAAAACAATCACGAATTCATCTGGCTTATCACCAAGAAACTTCGCAACTGCAGCACCCGAGTCATTCATAAAGCACTGAGGTTTAACTAAGGTGATACTGTGACCAGCGATTTTCAGTTTTGCTGTACGAAAACCCTGGTGCCGGTGGAATCTTGCGCTTCTGTGTTTCGCAAGCCTATTAAGAAAAATGTACCCTGCATTGTGTCTGGTACCACGATATCTTAACCCGGGATTACCAAGTCCAAAAATGATCATTTACCCCGCACTTTGTTCGGCATACGCACACCGATAATTCTTTTGCACTTCTATAGATTCCACAGAAAGCATACGCACTGCATATACAATGAGTTATTACTCCGAACATATAATAGTTTCAATTATGTTGTGGAACCTGTCATTCCGAACTTGTTTCGGAATCTCGATAAAGTGAGACTCTGAAGTAAATTCAGAGTGACAATAGTGTAACATGCTAACGAAATCCACTGAAACTATTATATGTTCTCCTTAGTAAACAAAGTGTGGGGTTAACCTTTTTTCGCCGGCGGTTTAGACTCTTTCTTTTTTGAACCCTTATCTTCTGCTTTCTCTTCTTTTGCTGCATCAGCTGGTGCTTCTTCACCTTCAGCGACTTCTTCGGCACCTTCCGCTGGGACTTCAGGCTTGACTTCTGCGACGACTGCTCTTGGTACGGCCATGCTGACAACTGGCGTTTCTTTGCTGAGTTCGAATTCGATTTTGGGTATGTCAATATCATATAAATGGATTGTCTGACCAAGCTCCAAGGCAGAGATATCAACATCAATATGCGCCGGCATATCAACCGGCAAACATTTAACTACGACTTCGTGGAGGTTTTGCTCCAAAATAGCACCTTTTTCCAAATCTGGAGCTTCACCAATAAGATGGATCGGAATTGAGGTTTTTATTTTCTCTTTTTTGTGGATATGTTGAAAATCGACGTGGAGCAGTTCTCCTGTTATGGGATTATACTGTATCGATTTTATCACACAGAGGTAGTTTTTACCGTCAACCTTAAGATTAATGGTCACGGCTTCCTCTCTTAATCTTTCCAGAACCTTTTTTAAGTCAGTTTGCTCAACACATATCCTTCTCGACTTCTCTCCATGACCATAAAGAACAGCAGGGTACTTACCCTCTTTTCTCATCCTTTTAACATCACCTTTTTTTTCAACTTCATAAAGTTTTGCTGGTAGATCAACTATCATTCTTCAACCTCCTTGAAAAGCGAGCTTATTGATTCGGCATTGTGTATACGTAGAATAGCTTTGCCTAAAAGTCCGGCTACGGACAGAATTTTCAGCTTATCAATCTTTTTCTCCGAAGCCAGGGCAATTGTATCAGTTACAACGAGCTCCTTGATGCAGGATTCAACAATTCTCTGCGAAGCATTACGCGAAAGCAAGGGATGCACGATGCAAGCAAAAACCTCCTTGGCGCCTTTTTCAAGAATCGCCTGCGCCGCTTCGACCATTGTGCCTCCGGTATCAAGCATATCATCATATATGAGAGCTGTTTTTCCTTTGACATCACCAATCACATTTAGCACCAGAGATTGATTAGGTCCAGTCCGACGTTTTTCCACAATGGCAACGGGGAGATATTTGCTCAAACGCCTTGCAAAACCGCGAACCCGGTTTGCGCGACCCAAATCAGGGGAAATGACAACATAGTCATCCAAATCCCGGTGTCGGTAGTAATCCAAGAACACCGGAGTAGCATATAGATGGTCAACCGGGATATCGAAAAACCCCTGGATCTGCTCAGCATGGAGATCCATGGTTAGTACTCGGCTGGCTCCACTGACTGCTAGAAGATTCGCAATTAGTTTTGACGAAATAGGAACTCGTGGTTCATCTTTACGATCTTGTCGTGCATAGCCAAAATACGGAATCACAGCGGTTATTCTATCGGCAGAAGCTCTTTTTGCCGCATCCAAAAAAAGTAAGAGCTCTAATATATTCTCTGCCGGCGATGGGGTTGATTGTACGATAAATACATCGCGACCCCGGATGTTTTCCTCAATTTTAATCTTCAGTTCGCCGTCAGCAAATTTTCGAACGATAGATTTACTTATTGGTACTTTAATCTTTTCTGAAATGTCTTCGCTCAATTTTTGGCTGGCGCTTCCAGCAAATAACTTTATCTCTCTCATCAGACCTCCTTACCCTTCGGGAAACTCCAAGTTCCAAATCCCAGATTCCAAATCTGTTTGCTTCCGGGAAACTCCAAGTTCCAAATCCCAGGTCCCAAATTTGTTTGGTTCTTGGAGCTTGGTTCTTGATTACTTGTCACTGTGCCCGGTCTCCGTTTCTCCCCGTCTCCGCTTCACCCTTTCTCAAAACCTGGGGCGGGAGGACTCGAACCCCCACGACAGGCTCCAAAAGCCTGTGTCCTGCCCTTAGACGACGCCCCATTTTGGCTAATAGCTTATGATTTATAGCGTATTGCCTAAATTGTAACCACTTCAAAATATTCTGCACCAATCCCCTCAAGGTATTTCAACACACCTTTCCTGATTTTGTCGTCAACGGCGACCCATATACATGACCCGCTTCCAGATAGAGTTATAATATAAGCACCACTTACTAAAAGGTTAGTTTTAACATCCAAAAGATCCGGATGCTTTTTGAAAACGACTTTTTCGAAATCGTTAACTATATTAAAACTCGGTTTGGCTTTTTTCTTCTTACCTTTTTGCTCTTCGATTATGATATCCGTTTCTGGACGTGGTGTCAAGAAGGTCTTGTCATATTCCTCATATGCCCATTTGGTTAGTATTGGATACCCGGGCCAGTATATTACCAAAGACATTCTTGGTAATTTAAAATATTTCAACTCATCACCCCTGCCGCGCGCATGGGCAGCCCCTCCTTTTATGAAAAAAGGCACATCAGCACCTATTTCTCTGCTAGCCTCAAGTAATTCGTTATCCGGAACGTTAAGCTCGAACAACTTGTTGATGCCCTTGAGAACGCAGGCTGCGTCTGTTGACCCACCGCCTAAGCCACCACCAATCGGGATGTTTTTCGTCAACTTTATGTGCACACCTTTGTTTAAACCGAACTTCTTTTTGAAAATATCAGCCGCTAAATAGCACAAATTTTTCTCGGGAGGAATCTCAATGCCTATTGCCTCGATATTGATATCTGATTCGGTTTGTTCAAAAGTTATGATATCTGCCAGGTTTATTGTTGATAAGGTCGTTTCAATGTTATGAAACCCGTCATCTCTTTCCCCGATGATCCTTAAACCGATATTGATCTTTGCCCAGGCCTTCAATGTAATCATTTTAGCGCCTCAATCTTCACTTTTACTACCCCGTCTTTTACCATACCTATTTTCTTTGCTGCGGCATAAGACAGATCGATTATTCTCCCCGTTACAAATGGCCCTCGGTCATTTACTCGAACGATTACAGATTTTTTGTTCTTTAGGTTTGTTACTTTCACCTTTGTATTGAAAGGTAGCTTTTTATGCGCACATGTATAGCTCCACTTATTAAATATTTCTCCGGAAGCTGTTTTCCTACCATGGAATTCCTCACCGTAGTACGATGCCTTACCATATTGAATGTATCTTGTACCCTGAGCACCTCCTAAACAACAACAGCTTGAGCAACCCCAGGAACCAAGGAAGATAATTAATAATAAGATCAACATGATTCCATTATATCTTAATAACCTGTGTTGTCAACTTGGAAAAAAACCACTGGCAGAACTCCTGTTTTCTGGGTTAACTTATGTACTGTATTAGCAAAAAAATCGGGAATGCAATTTTTGTGCCAAAAGACTTCCTGTCAATTTTATCTTTTTCTTGACTTCTATCTTTTTCTGTATAAACTTATCTCGCCTTTGTTTTAACTATACACAAAGTTCTTTCTGGTTTCACAAAAGTATCTAAATTTCGGAAGGTTTTTGCTGATTTCTTGTGGATAACTATGTGGATTGTTGTGGAAAAATAAACTATGAATAAAGAAGCAAATAATACCTGGAAAAATGTCTTGGATTATGTGCGGGAAAGAATAAACCCTCAGTCTTTCAACACTTGGTTTAGCGGTAGCTGCGGGGTTGAATTGAAAGAAGATGTTCTTCTTGTCGAATTCCCCAACGTGTTCCAGATCGATTGGATTGAAGAACACTATTATAATATCTTAGAAGAAGCGGTCCATCAACTTAATGGCAATAAACTGAGACTTGCTTTTAAGGCGCTAAGACAGCAAGGAGATCGACCTAAGAAAAAGAGGAAACGTCTAATTCTCTCTCGAGATGGAACTAAACTCCAAGAAAGGTATAATTTTGAGAGTTTTGTAGTCGGCAAGAACAATGAATTCGCTCACGCTGCAGCATTGGCTGTCGCTGAGGCGCCGGGCCAAGCATATAACCCTCTTTTTTTGTACGGAGGTGTTGGTTTAGGCAAAACCCATTTAATGCAAGCAATTGGGAATTTTGTGCACCGGCAGCATAAGAAAATGAGTGTTTATTACACACAGGCTGAGAATATAATGACTGAGCTGATCGAGGCAATTCAAAAGAACCAACAAATGACGTTTAAGAGAAAGTATCGAACTAAGGATGTTTTGTTAATCGATGACATACAGTTCTTATACGGTAAAGAGCGGCTCCAAGAAGAGGTCTTCCATATCTTCAATCACCTCTACTTAGAAGGCAAGCAGGTTATCATTACTTCTGACCGCCCGCCAAAGGAGATCCTAACCCTCGAGGAACGGTTAACATCACGCTTTCAAGGCGGCCTTGTCGTTGATCTTCAACCCCCTGATCTGGAAACGCGTATTGCAATATTACAGAAAAAAGCCGAGTCAGAAAATATTACACTCCCTTCTAGTGTAGCGTATTACATTGCCTCGCGCGTAAAATCTAATATTCGAGAACTCGAGGGTTGTTTGATAAGACTGCTTGCAGTAGCTTCCCTTTCTGGACAAGAAGTTAATGATCATCTTGCCGAAGAAGTTTTAAAAGACCTTTTAGGTTCGGGTAGCAAAATAACAAAACAAATAATTTTGAAAAATGTAATCGAAGAATTTGGCTTCAGCGAAGCCGAACTAAGAGGAAAGAAACGAACTCAAAAACTCGCCTTGGCCAGACAAACGTCGATGTTCTTGATACGGACAATGCTCAACCTCTCGCTCGCCGAAATCGGTGAATTCTTCGGCGGCAAAGACCACTCAACAGTAATTCACGCGATTGATAAAGTAGAGGGGCTAAAGAAAACCGACATCGAATATCTCCAAAGATTAGAAAGGATAACTAATTGGATAAGTGGCTGATAACCTGTGGATTTTTGTGGCGAATTTAAAAGTGAAAAAGTTATCAAGATGTATTCACTGTTTTATAAACAAATTAACCTTTTGTTTGTTAAGCATTTTAAAGGATTTTGATACATATAAACTTTTCCACGGTACAACAGCAACAGATATATATATATATTATAGTAGATGTTATAATTAAGGAGGTTACATGGAATTTAAAATTAAGCGAGATGTTCTAGCAAAAACCTTGGGTAACATTGTGAAGATTATCCCTCCGAAGAGCACCTACACTATTTTGCAGAACATTATTATCGAAGCCAAGGAAAAGAACCTAATGATTCAAGCCACGGATCTTGATATTTTCATAAAGAAGGTCATTCCAGCTGAAGTTAAAGAGGAAGGCAGGGTTTTAATTCCTGGCAAGAAGCTACTCGAAATAACCAGGGAAGCATATGTTGACGACATTGGTTTCAAGTTAAAGGAACTAAAACTGCAGATTGCTGCAGGTAACGCATATTTTAACATTCCCTCGTTGGATTCTCAGGAATTTCCCGAGGTGCCAAAATTTCCTGAAAAGAAGTGGTTTGAGATGAGTGTTGGGGAAATTCAGGAAATGGTCGAATCTACTACATTTATGGTGGCAAGAGATATTAGTCGCCGACCAATGAACGGGGTTCTGGTTCAACTCAAGAACAAGGAACTCAGGATGGTTACTACTGACGGTGCCAGATTAGCGATGAACAAGAAAGACAAAAAAGAAACAGATGGTGAGCTTATCATCGCCACTAAAGTCTTTGATCTAATAGACTACGCAAAAACAGAGGAAAAAATTGAGATATTTGCTGAAGAGCGGATGATGGGTATCCGGTTTCTCGATACCTCAATCATCGCGCGCCTGATTGAGGGACCGTATCCAAATTATGAAGGAGTAATACCCAAAGAGTTTTCAGGCAAGTGCGTGATCGAGAAAGACATTCTTGACGGCGCACTGAAAAGGGTTTCCTTGGTGGCTAGCCCACACATAAAAAATGTGAAGCTTGATTTTAGTGAAAGCAAGATTATCCTATCCGCATCATCGCCTGATATTGGTGAAGCCAAAGAAGATATCCCGTGCGTCTACGAGGGAGAGAAAGTCGGCGTTTGGTTCAATGCTAATTTTGTCTTGGAAACATTGAGGCATGTGGCTTCTAGCGACGTAGTTTTTCAGCTGACATCACAATCCACTGCCGCCGTGATTACGCCAAAAGGAAATAATGACCTTATGTATCTTTTAATGCCTTTAAGGATAGACAGCTGGGAGTAGAGACATGAAGAAATATTGCTTCTTTTTAGCTTTAATACCGTGTCTGCTTTTTGGCGGTAGATACGGTATCGGTGTAATTATCGGCAGCCCAACCGGGTTTACTGGAAAATACTTTCTCGCAAGAAAATCAGCCGTCCAGATAAACGCTGGCTGGTCCTTCATTGGAAATGTAGGTTTTCATATTACTGGCGATTATCAATTCCTCTTTCCCGGAGTTATTCGAGGAGAGGAAGGACGATCCCTTGAAAACGTTGTTCCTTACTTGGGGATCGGGGGTAGGTTTCGGGTTAAAGAGCTTGATCCTGGTGACGATACAGAATTTCATATTGGTTTGAGATTAGGTGGTGGGATTGAGTATTTAATAGATCGTTTTGGCGTATTTTTAGAGATTTATCCGGTAGTTGATTTTATTCCGGAAACAGATTTTGATTTTGAGGGTGGTTTAGGCTTCCGGTTCTACTTCTAACGATTTATTGTAATTGTTCAATTTTCGGTGGAAATTTGTAGTTGCGACATTTTATGCCTGCCCTGAATTTATTGAAGGGGCGCATACGACAACACATTAGCAAACTAATGAACTCCTATATTTTGCACGATGAATCGTGCGACTACATTAGTCCACCAAGTTTTGAAAAATTACGAGTTCGTTTGCCCTTGACAAAGCGTGTTTTATGTATATAATATAAAGTAGTAGTAAGGTTTAAAAGGATTTTTTTGATCTTTGACAACTTATCAGTATTGGCGGAAGGTCATATGTCCAAAATACTAAGGGCGCATGGTGAATGCCTTGGTATCTGGAGGCGATGAAGGCCGTGGTAGGCTGCGTTAAGCGTCGGATAGGTGCGAACAACCTTTGACCCGGCGATTGCCGAATGGGGAAACCCATCCCGCTGTAAAGTGGGATATCCTCTGCCTCGGGCAGAGGAAGTTAACCAAGGGAAGTGACACATCTCAGTACCTTGAGGAAAAGATATTCCGAAAGTAGCGGCGAGCGAAATCGGAACAGCCTAAACCGCACTGTATGTTCAAGCGAGCAAGCGTTGTACAGTCGGTGTAGTGAGGTTCAGTTTAATCCAAATGCTCTGAGGATTGTGAAGTTACAAAATCTTGGGGTAGTTGAAGTTTCCTGGAAAGGGACACCATAGATGGTGATAGTCCAGTAAGCGAAACTCTAAAGATCTTCATTGACTGAATTCTCAAGTACTGCGAGTTAGGTGAAATCTCGTAGGAATCTGCCCAAACCACTGGGTAAGGCTAAATACTCCCAGATGACCGATAGTGAACTAGTACCGTGAGGGAAAGGTGAAAAGAACCCCTGGCGGGGAGTGAAATAGAACCTGAAACTATGCGTCTACAATCAGCAGGAATTTTGATCCCTTGGAAGCAATTCCGAGGGGCAATCAGAATGACTGCGTGCCTTTTGCATAATGAGCCGGCGAGTTACCCTAACCTGCTAGCTTAATCCCTACATGAAAGTGTCGGGAGGAGGCGTAGGGAAACCGAGTCTGAATAGGGCGACTCAGTAGGTTGGGATATTACCCGAAACCCAGTGAGCTACCCATGGTCAGGATGAAATTTCGGTGACACGAAATGGAGGTCCGAACCGGTGGATGTTGAAATATCCTCGGATGAACTGTGGGTCGGAGTGAAAGGCTAATCAAACTGGGTAATATCTGGTTCTCCCCGAAATGCCTTTAGGGGCAGTCTTGGGTGTTCAGTAATAGTGGTAGAGCTCTGAATAGAGGAGGATCTCTCGGGATTCAAATCCAATCAAACTCCAAATGCTATTACTTATAAACCCAGGAGTGAGGCGGTGAGGGATAAGCTCCATCGCCGAAAGGGGAATAACCCTGATCGCCAGCTAAGGTCCTTAAGAATTGGTTAAGTGGAAAAGGATGTAAAGTGACTTAAACACCTGGGATGTTGGCTTAGAGGCAGCCACCATTTAAAGAAAGCGTAACAGCTCACCAGCCGAGCCACTTTGCGCCGAAAATATATCGGGGCTTAAATCAATCACCGAAGCTGCGGCTCAGTATCCGTTTCGACGGATGCTGGGGGTAGGGGAGCGTTCCATTGTAGGTTGAAGTTCTGGCGCAAGCCAGGATCGACGAACTGGAAGTGATAATGCCGGCATAAGTAGCGATAATCTCGGTGAAAAACCGAGACACCGAAAGCCTAAGGTTTCCTGGGGAAGGTTAATCCGCCCAGGGTTAGTCGGTGCCTTAGCCGAGGCCGAAAGGCGTAGGCGATGGAAAAGCCGTTAATATTCGGCTACCATCTTAGTTTCGTTATGAACTATGGGGGGACGCTGATGGTAGAGATGGGTCCTGTGTTGGAATACAGGATCTAAGCACTCCAAGGGAGACACCAGGTAAATCCAGTGTCTCTTAACCTTGAAGTGTGATAGGGAGACCCAAAAGGTCATAAACCCATCTCGAGATTCAGCCGAGAAAAGCCTCTATGTCAGAAACTAAGTTGACCGTACCGGAAACGGACACACGTAGGCGAGGTGAGTATCCTAAGGTGCTCGGGTGAATTCTCGTTAAGGAACTCGGCAATCTAACCCCGTAACTTCGGAAGAAGGGGTCCCACACACCTATGCAAATAGATGTGTGGGCGCAGTGAAAGGGCTCTAGCGACTGTTTAACAAAAACACAGGTCTCTGCTAAGCCGTAAGGCAATGTATAGGGACTGACACCTGCCCGGTGCCAGAAGGTTAAAGAAGGTTGTTAGTTTCGGGATGGACTTCGGTTTAGCCCGGAACCAAGCTCCCGACTGAAGCCCTGGTAAACGGCGGCCGTAACTCTAACGGTCCTAAGGTAGCGAAATTCCTTGGCGGGTAAGTTCCGTCCTGCACGAATGGTGTAACGACTAGAGCGCTGTCTCAACGAGAAGCCCGGCGAAATTGAAGTGGCGGTGAAGATGCCGCCTACCCGTGATAGGACAAAAAGACCCCGTGAACCTTTACTGCATCTTGCTATTGGATTTTTGCAAAGCATGTGTAGCATAGGTGGGAGGCTTTGAAATTTCGGCGTCAGCCGGGATGGAGCCAATAGTGAAATACCACCCTTGCTTTGTCAGAGGTTCTAATCCTGTCCTTGTAAGACAGGAAACAGTGGCAGGTGGGCAGTTTGACTGGGGCGGTCGCCTCCTAAAATGTAACGGAGGCGCCCAAAGGTTCCCTCAGTCCGGTCGGTAATCGGACATTGAGTGTAAGGGCACAAGGGAGCCTGACTGTGAGGCCGACGGGCCGAGCAGAGCGGAAACGCGGGCTTAGTGATCTGGTGGTTCCGTGTGGAAGGGCCATCACTCAACGGATAAAAGGTACTCCGGGGATAACAGGCTGATCGGGCTCGAGAGTTCATATCGACGGCCCGGTTTGGCACCTCGATGTCGGCTCATCGCATCCTGGGGCTGGATAAGGTCCCAAGGGTTGGTCTGTTCGCCCATTAAAGCGGTACGTGAGCTGGGTTCAGAACGTCGTGAGACAGTTCGGACTCTATCCATCACGGGCGTAGGAGATTTGAAGGGAGCTGTCCTCAGTACGAGAGGACCAGGATGGACAGACCTCTGGTTTACGAGTTGTTGCGCCAGCAGCAGTGCTCGGTAGCTATGTCTGGAAGGGATAACCGCTGAAAGCATCTAAGTGGGAAGCCCCCCCTAAGATAAGATCTCCCGTTCTGAAACGGGTAACCGTGGATGACCACAAGACTACCTGTAGATGACAGGTTTGATAGGCCACAAGTGTAAGTGCAGTAATGTATTGAGCTGAGTGGTACTAATCAGTCGAGCGATTTGGATGATCTTCCGCCATCTTATTACAAGTTCCAAATCCCAAATTCCAAACTCCAAATTGGGACTTGGGTTTTGGTTCTTGGAGTTTGAGTATTTCCCGGTGGTTATACCGATGGGGACATACCTCTTCCCATTCCGAACAGAGAAGTTAAGCCCATCTGGGCCGATGGTACTGTGCTGGTGACGGCATGGGAGAGTAGGTCGCTGCCGGGTTTTTTTTTGTGAACCAAAGGTTCACATCGATTACGGTGATATAAAGAAAGATTATCCCACATTTTCTTGCCAGGTGTTAAATACATGTAATTCGCCTGCCCCGTAGTTCGTAGAACAGCGGGGAGGATCCCGCTACGCGGGACAGTGATATGCTTCACATTTGATTACACGGATGAAAAGCGGATTCACACAGATAAGCGACTTGTCTGTTCGTGTGCTGGTCATTGCGAGGAACGGAGTGACGAAGCAATCTCCCAAGTAAAGCGTTGAAAAAACATGATGTTGTTCATTCGAGGTATATTGAGATTGCCACGCTTATCCCGCCAATGGACGGGATAAGCTCGCAATGACAAGAATCATGAAGCTATAGAAAAGCAATATTGACAATGCGTTACAAAAAGTGGAGTGGACTTAGCCATTGAAGAATGCCTCGATATACGGCTTATCATCCGGACACTGAATACCCGCATACTCGGTGTGGAAGAATTATGAAAGAATTGCGTTGATTTTTACTTGCAAGTATCGGCTGTGACTGAGGGATTCTGTAATACCCTATTGACATAGTCAAAATTGTAAATAAACTTTTTTGTATTAATGAGTATTTTCAATTATTAGAAAGGAGGGAACATGATATTAAAGGATGTTCCAAAAAATAATTTTAGAATAACCGGGATGTTTTCATGCTTAGCATCGTGTTTTAACGCACAGGGTAATGATGTATCACCAATAGTCTTGAAAGGTTTTTGGAAACAACTATTTATGTTCACTTTCAATGCAGAAAAGGACGGTGGTGCACATGATTGGACTTTATTTCCGGACTTTACTACTGGCTGCGATGTATCTAATATCATGGGTTATTCTTATATACACGAAAAAGACCTGGAATGGCAGCAAGCATGGAAACTTATAAAGGAATCAATAAACAAAAGGAAACCCGTTATTACTACCTGGGAACCACCTGAGATTCATTATCCATGGTTTGTTCTTATTGTTGGGTATGATGACGAAAAGCTATATCTTCACGCTTACAAAGGTGCTTTTTGTGAGTATCCTATTGATAAATTCAAGCAAGGTTGGGAAAAAGGGAAAGCTGAACAGCCGTGGCTTTATGGTTCAATCTTTACTCTTGGAGAGAAAGTGCGTGAAATCAACTTCAAAGAAGCAATTTTACAGTCTTTTAACCAATCGATTGAAATAATGAATGAAAAGGAAGTGACTTTCCCGGCGGTTAAGGGCAGATTCAGAGACGGCACTTTCAGATGCGGGTTTGAGGCTTATGAGGAATTAATAAATTACTTAGATAGAGAGCGAGACTATTCAAACCTTGATATTGATGCTTTGAAAATAATAGGTGCCTGGGGTGCTTGTCATGAAGCGGGTTGTGAAGACAGTAAACGCCATGATATAGCAGATTATTTGCTTTACGTAGCTAATGAATTTAATGGAGATAAGCGACGGCATATTGAGCGCGCAGCACAGCTTTATCGGGGAGTAGAGTGTCTTTTTGATAATTTATTAATTATTCATCCAAATACTACACCATGGGGTAGACAGGGGTATGGTCATCTTCCGTCCTTGGCTTCAGAAGATTCGTCTTTAAGAGAAGAAGCTGTCAAAAGTTTTGGCCGCGATATGAAGGAGGCAGTGAAGATTGTACGTAAAATATACGCTAAAGAAAAAGAAGCAATCGAGGAACTTAAGAAAATAACTGGATGAATCAATAAAGAAGTGGGGTCAAATCTCAACCTACACAAGTAGAAACTTGATTTTTAAGATATTGTTGATATAATTCTCTATGGCGGAGTTACCTGAACTCGATTTCCTGCGTTTGATAATTCATTATCAAAAAATGGATGAGGGTGAAAAATGATTGAGGTCGACGGTAATTATCTTGAAGGCGGTGGTCAAATAATCCGTACGGCCATTGCTTTGTCAGTAATAACTAAAAAATCGGTCCATATCTTCAATATTAGAAAAGGGAGGAAAAACCCGGGGCTAAGACCCCAACACCTTGAGGCTATTGCCGGGGTTGCCAAGACGTGTGGAGCAGCGGTTGAAGGGTTGAAAATCCAGTCTTTAGACGTCACCTTTTGTCCAGGTAATGCGCATGGAGGTTCCTTCACAATCGACACACGAACGGCTGGTTCAGTCACGCTTGTTATGCAAACTCTTTTACCAATTGCTTCCTTTGGCGAATTCCCATTCCGATTTGTGGTCAAGGGTGGTACTGCGGTTCCTTTCAGTCCGTCAATTACTTATTTCCAAGAGGTTTTTTGCCACTTCTTAAGGCTGATGAATGTTGCAGTTTCAGTGCATATTAACAAACACGGATTTTATCCAGCTGGCGGCGGCGAAATCGCGGTAAATGTCATGCCTACTCAGCTAACCAATATAGAAATCATTGAACGCGGGAATCTTGACAAAATCGAAGTGTTTTCACTCGCTTCTC
>JAUWCU010000145.1 GCA_030609135.1 Candidatus Stahliibacteriota bacterium
TTCGGCTGCCATTATAGCGTTTCTTATAGTGTTTATTATCTCTTGGTTGATTATGATATATTAAAAGTTTTTCTATATCACCTATCATAGATTTGGAACGTCTTCGGTTCACTATATCCCCTGGCCAAATAGTAATTCTACGTCTGTTCCATCCAAATTGATCGCGATTATGATGCACATCATTGTAGACACCGTTTTTTACTGTTGATTTACCAATATAAATCAATTCATTATCTTGCGTAATGGCATATAAACTTGCAGCATGAAATTTACTCAATTGTGTAAACAGACATTTGTGAAACTTGAGTGTGACGGTCATTTATCCTCCTTTTATTTTTCCTCTAAATCTTCATAAATACTTTTAAATTGCTCCAATGCGGATTCGAGGTTTTCGGCGATGTTGCGGGTGATATATTTCTTTATCATTTATAATTACATTTTTCTTTTAGAATATGTAAACATAAACAGTACGATTAGGACTAAGGTCACCACCTGTACCACCCTTCATACCCTTTTCGTTAATGAAGAACGATTCAATTTCTTGTGCATCTGATAAAGAATCAGCAAACCATTGCTGCCAATATTGAATATTCCGCCCTTCCTCTTCATGTTGAGCTTTTCTCTCTTCTGGATCATGTGTTAACCCAATACGCCAAGCAGAATATCTCACTTCTTTTGAACTTTCAACACGATGCATAATTGCCTTACGGATTGCATTTTTATCCATCATTTACCTCCCCTTGTATCTCTAACTACCCAAATAGCCATTACATACCTTCCATGATTCTTTTTTAATCCGCATAAATACAAAAGGCTATTTATTTTAACTGTCATTTTTTACTTTTAAGTCATATTCCTTTTTGATAGCAGTTACTAACGAATGTCCTTTTTTTAATATTTTAAGATGTACTTCCGCAAAATAATGGATAATCTCGCTAAATATTGATGGCCAAATTTCCTCAAATGTTTTACCTTGTGAACTGTTTTGCTCTATTTCATCTTTGAAGAATTGTCGTATAAACCCTCTGGTACTGATCTCTTCAAATTCATAATAAACATCCCTGTCAATTTGTGAATCGTACTTAAGAAATCCAATATCCTGGTAATTCTCTGTTTCTAATTCCTGCCGTATAATATCAAGATCGAAATGACTCGACAATTTATCGCGATATTTAGTTAATATCTTCCTTAGCCTGTTATTACTCAAATATGTTTGCTTTAGTTCGCGAACTGCGGTTGCTACTTGGCCATTCTTATTGTCAATCGATTCTATTATTGCATCAAGATTTTTATCTAGTTCATGTAGGATGCCAAATGTAATAGTAAGTGCACTTGTATGGTTACGATCATGACGTGCGGTTGATCTCGTTTTATCAAAATTATCTGAGAAGATTAATAAATCTAGTAATGCATACAATCGATTCAAAACCACACATAATACTACTAAACAAGCAAATAAATCAGTGCCAAGCTGATTTTTCCACTCTTGAAAGTCTATTTTCAAATGATTGGATTCATGTTTGTATCTACTATGTGAGAAAAATAATTTCTTACATGACCTACATTTGAAAATATAAGCAGATTCTGGCAACATAACGACACCAGCGACTTCAGCTATTTTATACATGCCCTCATAAGCTACCTTGTCACTAATGCAAAATGGACACCTGATATCGGCTGGAATACTCGCTTCTGACATACCAGTATCACCATTTGACAACCTATGATCAATAAACTTTTCCTTCATAATTCTTCTCTAAATGCTCTTTGCATTGAGGAATTAAAGAGGTTGGTGAGTTCTTTTTCGGATTCGTGATCGATGAGAAAAATTATATCTGCTGCATTATTTGGCATGATTATACCTTTTATAGTTCACCATAATAATGAAAACAGTACTGCAATCTCTGCTTCCATATTTCTCCTCTACTCACATAATTTTAACCAACAACTATCTCCTATCAAGCCTTAAGCCTAATATTGAGCATGTCGAAATGCCTCGTTAAATTAAACAAAAAAGGCATAGCCCCTTAACCACGAAACACACGTAGAAACAGTTAAGACAACTACACCTTTGTGGATTTTTCCAAGTCTGCTACTTAGTTGAAAAATCCACATACCCGTTCTGTCTCCAGAACGGCTCTCGTACCAATAGAATTGTATATATTATTTATTAGATGTCAAGACGCAGCAAAGCTGCGTCGATTACGGCGATATAAAAACAGATTACCCCGTACGATTAACATCTTACGGGGCAGGCATTTTGACATTTTCCTCACGGATTATTATATTGATACCAGTGATTGGACTGCAAAGAAAAATCTGGATTCCCGTTTTCACGGGAATGACACATGGGATGAGCGGTAATGACCCCGTACGATTAACATCTTACGGGGCAGGCAGTGATGGTATAAAAGACTGGATACCCTGGTCAAGCCAGGGTATGACCCCGATATAATAGCTTTGCCATTATACGGGGCAGGCGGGATAAATATTGGGTGCTGATGGGGTCAAATCTCGACCCCGATGAAATAATTAAGTTTCACCCCGTACGCTGACGCTACGGGACAGGCAGGGCAGGCACTTGACAAATGATAGAGACGCAGTGGGGGTAAGGTCAATAACGGCAGATGTTAGATACTAGACCAGAGAGATTCTAGTCCATTACACATCGTGTAACGAGACCAGGGATGATAGATTTTTGATACTAGATAAAATAGATGATTGATGCTAGAATGAGTTGTCATTTTTTGCGTGCAATTTGCGTGCAATTTGCACGCAATCATCTGGATCGCGATTTTGTAGTAATTAGTGAATATCGGATAGATCGACCAATACCTTTAGGCGCAATCAATTTCATTTTTTGCATTTGCTTCAAATCGTAATTTGCCGTGCGAAGCGAAACCTCGAACATTGTTGCATACTCAGCGCGCGCAATTGTGTTATTTTCCACAAGATAAAGCAAAGCGTTTTTTTGTCGTTGATTAAGGTCAAGTTTTGTGGCCTTTTCGAGAAGAACTTCTTTCTTTATGATTTTCTCGCCTTTATGTTTCACTTCGACCATCTGAGCTTTCAATCCATTAACAAAGTATTCGATCCATTCGGTCATGTCCATGTTATTTTTGCGCACGCTCTGTAACGCTGCATAATAAGCCGGTCGGTTTTTATCATAATACCCAGATAGTATGAAAAGCCGCTTAAAATCGTAGCCTGTTTTATAAAGGATTAATGTTGAAAGCAATCTCCCGGTCCTGCCATTGCCATCAAGAAAAGGATGTATATGTTCAAACTGGAATTGCGTGATTCCAGCAACAAACACCGACGAAATCTCATCTACACTATGATTTATCCAGTTAACCAACTCCTTCATTGAAATCGGCACGTCGATTGCCGGCGGTGGTGTATAAATGATCTTATTGGTCATCGAGTTTACGATATAGTTTTGCACACGGCGATAATTGCCGGGGTCCGCATTGTTACCGCGCACGCCTTTGACCAATATTTTATGGATCTTTCGTATTAGACTTTCAGTTACCGGGTCGTCTTTGCCTAGATATTCGGATACAAAATCCAGTGCCAAACGATAGTTTTTTAACTCCATTTTAACGTCACTTGATACTCCTGGTACTTTTTTACCTGCAAAAATATTTTTGGCTTGTTCGAGCGTTATTCCAGTACCCTCAATATGGGTCGAATAATGTGCTTCTTCACGCAATGCATCTTCTTGCACTTGAGAAAACCATGATTCCTTTATTTTGATCGCATCGAGAAATCCGCGCACACGTTCTATTTCAACCAATGCGCTGTTGATCTCAGAATTTAATGAATAACGCGGTATGAAAACCATATACATATATATTAGAATATTTTTTCAAAAAGTCAACAGCCAGAAAAAGTGAAATGTGTAGTGAGTAGCGGGTTCGAGACTTACAGCCTCTCGCCATGCTCCCCGTAGTTATAAAACGGGGCAGGTGAGATCTTCGACAGGCAGTGATGGTATAAAAGACTGGATTACCCGATTCCCCTGATCAAGTCAGAGGACAGGCTTGTCGGGCAATGACAGAACGGAGGGGCAGGCGGGATAAATATTGCATAAGGCGTTCAATAACCTAATTACTTGCTAACTAGTATCAAGAATGTTTATGGTTGTGCATAAATGTATACAATATGCACAATCAGGAGTGCATAAATGATAAATGAAGAAATTAAGCCCTATATGTACAATCAGAACCCCTGGTGGATTAAATGAGATTGCCGCGCTCCCTATGGTCGCTCGCAATGACCCCGATATAATAGCTTTGCCATTATACGGGGCAGGCAAAGGCGAAAAGAACTGGATTACCCGATCAAGTCGGGTAATGACAGAACGGAGGGATAACGAGGACAGGCTTGTCGGGTAATGACCCCGATATAATAGCTTTGCTATTACAAGGGCATCTCAATTTATTCCCCTATTTTTATTAACCTGCCAGCACGCAGCTTACCTGTGTACAGATAGTATTGTCGGTTTGGGAAATAGTTCATCAAAAGTGTATCGCGTGTTCCCAGGTGTCTGGCATATATGACGTCGTTATTTAGTGCTGGCGAGTTATTAAGAAAACCTGAACCATACCAGAGCAGTGAATCAAAGGGAAATACCGGATAGTCATATTGTACAAACACGATGCTATTTGTCAGTTTTTTTCTTTTTACCAAATTTGAAAGGTAAACATCAACCCCCCAGTATGAATTTGCATAACCGCGGTCTTTCCAATAGAAATTCGGCTCGTCGCCTTTTATTAGCTTGGGCATAGTATTTACTGCACTATATAAAAATAGCACAGCAATAATTGATGCGGCGATAATTCTTATACTTTTTGCAGACGCCCTCTTGATTCGTAATTTTTCTTTTACTAATTCAGGTAGCACTATTATTGCACGTGCGGACAGAATTATTACAAATGGTAGTGCTTCGTATAGAAATCGTGGACCAAAGCATAGGTCATGATACCAGTAGAATATGTAGGCAATACCAAGACATATAAAAGATAGAAAGAAAATGTAATCCCAGTGTCGCATTTTGTTACTTATCAGCAGGATAACTGCAGGCAATAAAGAAATATACGGCCAACCAAATAAGTGAAGATTTAAAGCTTTGATTGAACCC
>JAUWCU010000133.1 GCA_030609135.1 Candidatus Stahliibacteriota bacterium
TTTTCAATTTTCCCAATTGCCTCTGATCGGATTTGAAATAGAAATCTTGTTTTTGATTTAGGCCCCAATAAGGTCAATCGATCTTCAAATTTTCCAATACCGACAAGAGGAAGATAACACAGATGCCAATGCCCCAGATTACATATAAATATCGCAACTATCTGTGAATAAGGCTGAATGTTTGATTCATAGCAGATATCACAGGTCGTGTTGCACAAAATGTACATAGTGTCATTTGCTGGTTGTATGAGGTGAGGGGCGGTTATGTTGTTTATAGACGCTGTCTTATCGAGAGTCCGACAACGATCCAATAAATATAGCACTTTCTCTTCTACTCAGGTTGGATAGCTGATAGTTGCACTTGCGTTCTTAATCGCTTTAAGGATATCATATGTAGAGTCAAAATGAATACCCCATACCTTTACACAGCCCCTCGAATATCTTTTCGAATCGTACTTCTTCGGCATGGCAAATACCTGTGAGATCTGGTGAACAGCCGCATATAAATTGACCCCAAGCGTTTGCATTTTACTGCCATGAGACATCACTAATATTCGATTCCGAAACCGATAGTCCTTATATATCCCAGCAAGTTCGATAATCGTTTTTCTATAATCAAAAGTACTCAGTAGCGACCACGGGTCACCTGGATGCATGATTGGCGAAGCAAACTTTTGGGCCATCTCTATTCTATATGAGTTTTTCGACAGATCATGTGGTTCACCAAAGATCCAAATTCGGGCTGTCGGATCTATTGATGCCAAGACCCCGTCAGTGCGTTCAGTATTGAAAGTCGGGAAAAGAACCAGCAGAATGGGAAGTTCTCCAGTATCGTCACACTGCAGTACTGGCGGTTTAGCAATAAATCGTACTCCTTCGAACGGACCTTGTACCCTCTTCCTTCCCTGTTTGAAGGCACCTGACTTCCATTCATCAAAGGTTGGATAGTATTCTCCAGCCTCAGAGTATAAAAGCGTAAGGGCGCATTGATAGTCAAATAAAACTCTCAGAGTTGTTGAAAGGATCAATGAAGGGCAACTTGTACAGTCAAAAAGTACTGATAGAGCTCTTGATTTACCTCCAAGAGAATTCAATAGGTGTTTCATTCTACGAGGAAACCCAACGTCCTGCACTTTGATCGGAGCATTAAACGGGCGATGAGCTTTACCAGAGGTAATATCCCGTATGGCCTCCTCATACTTCGGTCTTCGCATTTCTGCGGTTTCATAAAACCGATCAAACTCGAGCATTATGGCGTTTTCAACTCTTACGCCCAATTTCGCCAACCCGCATACAGCGTCTGTTGTCCTCTCTTCGAACCCAAAAGCACCAACATACAAATCAAAACGTGAGTTATGTTCCACTGCGTTATCAAGCGCTACTGGTTCAGGAAGTATTTTCACCAGCTTTTTCCAAGCCTTAGAAGCTTTTTCACAGAAACTTATTCTATCTTTTTTTTGCGGCAGCTGCTCAAAATAAAAGAGATCATCTCCGTCCGGTTTATCTACTATCTTTTCATTTTCCGACAGAAAAGTGATCTGTGTTTGTTTACTGTCTTTCTGACCGAAGTAATTTGTGCAAAACTCATCTGGTTTGTCCATAAACCACTCGAATTGTTTTTTCGTTAATTGTAGATGTTCGCTACTCGATAAGGTGGTCCTAAACGCAGGACTGTAGATTCGACGTAGCGTTGCTCGGTCTGATATTACTCTCCTTATTGAAGGTGCAATTCCAATATCCACGAGTATCGATGCCTTTTGTAGCCGTTCCCACGTTTTTCTAGCATACTTCGAAGCTTGGGTAAAGTCATCGACATAGATGTTCAGCAGGTCATATGGGTCTTTTCTAGTTCGCCCCCTGCTGTCTTTACCTTGCCTGACGAGTGGATGCTCATACAGTATCTTTTTTGACAGATTTCCATAGTGGAAGAGTATTTCATAGAGTTTTTGTCCATCTGGGCGAATGTGACGGACAAGTGAGAGATACTGTCTGGATATTTTTTCGATTGCCCTGCTTTGTATTGCTGGCGGGATCATTCTCACCGGAGATTTAGCATCTATTCTCGCTTCATGAAAGATTGTCCCTACCATTCGTATCATTTCGCTGTAATCTCCGGTGCAGAGATCCATAAGGCAATCAACGCCATGGTAATACACCTTTGACCTTAGGCTCGTATCATGAAGTGCCCTACTCAGGGTTCTTCCACCAGGATATGAGGTCTTTCCGAGCCAGTCTTCGATGGTGCCACTATATCCATCACAGTGCTTAAATCGATCATTTAGTATGCGTAAAAGAAGTTTGCCTTCAGCTTTCCGCTTGTTTCTATTCAAGTAGGCTGTACCTAGATTTATTATTTCTATATTTCTCCCTTCGTCTAGTGCTAGAGGCCGAGGATAATTGTATATGGAACCAAACATATGTGCAGAGATTTTGAAGCAGTGACCAGAAGATCGATGGCAAACGATAGGGTGCAAAGCATCCTGTAGTGGTAAAGGAACACGCTCCTCGGTGTAGTCATCTATAAAGAAACTGAAGTATTTTGTAGATAGAGCTGGCACTTCATTTTTGATGAGCTCAACTAGACGACTTATGAAATCAGAAGAACCGAGACAGCAGAGTTGCTCACCATATGCTATGCACTTGCGGATATGGCGCATCAAATTCTCTGAACATGAAGTGAGCTCATCTAAGGTCGTGACTTCAACTGGTAACCTCAATTCATTCCACATGTCACTGACATATTCTCTTATGAGACTACTCAACCTTGATGGCAGGATCTTTGAAATTGGATGCATATAATTAGGCAGAATAGAAAGAGTAGATGCGACCTCAGACAGAATCGCTAAATTAAAGAATATGACGAGTGCATCCTTGTAAGCATCTATATCAATATCAGACAGGTCGGAAAAACGCATAAAGAATATCGTTTCACATGGGATATAGAAACCGGCATATAAGTCTTTTTGTATCTCTTTAGATTTCTTCGCTTTAATCTTTGTCTTAAGGCGCAGCCTCCTAAAAACCATTGTCTTACCGCAGCCCCTCGGTCCTATTAACAATACATTGCTGTTGTGCTCTATCTCAGATAACCACCACATCTTTGTAAAACATAGATCAGCCAGAAGAGCATCATTCCCTATATCCTCTGAATTCAACGGATGAAATGGGTCAGCTAGCTTCCTCGGAGCCTCTCCCTTGGTTTTTATACCTTTCTTGAACCTGTCTAATATATGTGTAGCAGTTGAAATGCCCATTGATTCAGGGGCAATACCATTTAAAAGCCCAGGAATATGACTAATTGTATCTATGATTGCTTCGTCTTCCCTAGTGAGCTCTCCCCTTCTAAATATGACGTCCGAAAACTCCCGGAGATGCTTGCCGAATGATTCTAAATCCTTGGACAGACCTTCGTCCATTGCTCCAACGGGGTGGGCGTCACTAAAATCAATTATTACATACCGTATCTCAGGAATTGGTCCTTTTGCACCAATCACCTCCCTCATGATGTTACGGTCATGAAGATCGCCGTGACAATATCCCATTCGTTTTAATTCTTCTAGTGCCACACAAATGTTCTCTATGAATCTAAAGATTTCCGTCTTTGCGGAGAACTTTTTGTTATCTTTAAGGAATTTTAGAAGTGTTTGACCATTTACCCGCCGGCTTTTAAACCATATGAAGCTGAATTCTTCAACCTTCCCTTTGAGTTTTAGGGTCCAATCATCAATTTCCTTAGGGAATACGAGAAAGCGTTCGTCTTCAGCTTTGTTAAATCGACCAACTTCCCTTAGTGGTGCGGCCTTACCATATGATTCACGGGTGACGAGCTTGAGAGCCCACGGAACACCATTTTCGTCATGCACCTCATACGTAACAGCTGTATTACCGGACCCCAATACTTTGGATACTGTCATTCCATTTATTTTCTGTCCCAGCATGTTGGTCTCAAGGTGCTTCCGTGCCTTAGAAGGCATAGGAATTTGGTCTGCCATCACAACCTCCCACTTTTACTATTTCTTTTGAAAAACTAATATATGCTCTGTTTTTGTAGCCTTACAATTCTTACGAGATCTTCGAATGTCGGGAATATCATCTTTTATAACAGAGATTAGTCGCAATGATGGGGCTTTTTCTGCCATAATTTGAAAAATATTTTCTGATAAGTGTACAAGCTTACTGCGTGCGAGAAGATCCCCTACTATAAGGACACAATGTCCGTCACGTTTTAAGTTTTGTTCTATTTTTTTTGCCATACAACAAATGGCACGTTTGAAAAATTTTTTATTTCGGACCACAGCGTTTTCATAAGGTTTTTTACCGTTTGGATTGATAAACCAGAGACGCAAACGATTATCGCGGCTATAATTTAATGTGTTCATATATGGAGGGCTTGTAATTAAACAGTCAAAGGATTTTGGGAAAGTCAGATTTTCAACTGAACTTTGGCGAAATTCCCACTTTACATTTTTTGGAATTTCAGGTGCTCGTTTATATGCCCTTTTGATTTTAGAAATCAGTCTTGGCCGAAATTCTCTATATTTATACATCTCTGGATATTCTGCTTTAGGATATTTTTTATCCCTTAAGTAAGGCACTAAATGGCTGCTTGGATATGACAGGAACCCAGGTCGCTCATGATGTAGAATGCCTAAAAAGCATGCTATTAAAAATTCATCACCTGGAAGCCTGCAGGCTGATACATATTTGATAGCCTCTTTTAAGGTTTTTAAATGAAAAAAGCTGCGTATCCATTTAGGGATACGCCTTAAGTCTGGTTCTGGTTGTTTTGCAGCTCGTTTAAAGGTCAATTCAGCCGCTTTCATAGCATCCTTTATTGTTGACGGGGGTGCAAGCTTTGCTTTGGTGAGGATTTTCGAATATGGGCTGATATCTGCAGCAAATACGTGCCTATTAAGCAAAATAGCTTCCAGAGGAACGGTTCCTGCACCAGAAAATGGTTCGACAATCAGATCTCCAGGGCGCGAATAGGTTTTAATGAGATCGTAAGCGATAGAGCTTTTAAGCTTGCCAATATATGGGGATAACTGGTGAGTCGAACATTCAGAATGGGCGCAAGGTGCTTGCCATCGTTCTGGTGCAGAAGAAGGGGGATTCGCGAGTCGGTTATATGATGTAAAGTATGAAGACATCGACAATTTCAATATATCTATTAGTAAATTAGAAAATTTTCGAACTTAGGGTCTTTCAACACTTTCGATTCTTTACAAAATTCATAGATTTTCGAAAACTAATTATTATACTCATTATTCAAAAATATCGCTAAATTCAACGATAGCATGCATCATCCTTGAAAACGGTGATATTTTGCCATAATAATAACCCAAGAATTCAATAATTTTCATGCAGATAGTCTTTGTATATTACAAATATTATATCATTTCAATTTATTACGTGGATAGCAGATATCTTTAACGTCCAAAACAGCCGCGTTTTTTGCCGACCGTGGTAATGGTTTGTTCACAATATCAATATGTTCCTATGGCCCGACCTCCAGGGTAGAGATTTTTTAATCAATAGTTCCAATCTGCATGACTTACTGGTAGTTTGCTTAACTCTGTTTTCAATTGCTTCCAGTTTGGCAAATATTTGTCCATGTAATAGAGAAATCTTTCATTGTGAAGCCTTTCCATTAAGTGGACCATTTCATGCACGATGATGTATTCTAAACAATAATCCGGCTTCTTTGCCAGTTCAAGGTTTATCCAAATTCTTTTCTTTTCAATGTTGCATGAACCCCATTTGGTTTTCATTTGCTTTACTTGCCACTCGTTCACTTTAATATTCAACACTCTTTCCCACTTCTCAATGATTGCAGGAATTTGTTTTTTCAGTTCAACACGATACCATTCAGTCAATATTTTATGTCGTTTTTCAACCTGTGTTTCAGGTCTTACATAAAGGTCAATATAAGTTTTGTTTTTCAAAACAACCTTGGGCGGTGCATCCGCTTCAATGATATTCAGCAAGTATCTTTTGCCTTGAAAATAATGGCTTTCTCTGTTCTTGTATTCTCTTGGCGTAATTCTTTCCTGTCCTTCAAATTTTCTTTGGTGTCGTTTTATCCAGCCTAATTTTGAAATGGCAAAAAGGCGAATAGCATCATTATTTACTTTTAATGGTACAGCAATGCGAACCCTGCCTGTTGGCGGGTAAACAGCCAGATGTATGTTCTTAATATTTTTGCGAACCACATCAATTTTGATATTGCTGATTGTGATTTGTTCCATTAATATTCTCTCTGATTTCTTACCAGACTCAGGATATATTCAGCATCCGGTTCTTTTACTTTAAATTCGTCCAGAACCTCTGTTATGGTATATTTAACAGCCTTTGATTTCTGTATATTATCTCTCCATCCGTCTTTCTTTGTTGTCATAATTTTATGGTCTAATTCATTTGCGATTGATTCATTTT
>JAUWCU010000142.1 GCA_030609135.1 Candidatus Stahliibacteriota bacterium
TAATAGTTTAGTTTTTCCTAAAAATGATATAAAAAACGTAGCAATTATTGTAGCGGTGCGATTCATCGCACAAATTTTCGGATATTTTTATTATGTCGGATAAATCCGACCGCTACAATTTAGGAAAAACTTACCTATTACATGCGATAGGCATGCCTAAGCTGGTGTCTAAAAACTTCAATGTAATTGCCCGATTCATCCCGCCCTTTTACAAAAAAGCTGGATTCATCGGGTATTGTCTGATAAATCAGACGACTACATTACAACTCATTTCTTCTTCCTCTCCTTCACATTTCTCTTAGGGAATTCGAACCTATTTATCTCATTATTATCTTATGTAGATGACTTTCTTAACCTCCTGGATATCTTTGCTTTCGATTTTTACAAAGTAAACACCAGCAGAAAGCTCGTCACCTGACCACTTGATATCATACAACCCTGGTTTACAGATACGGTTAAGAGGCACGGCAACGCGCTGACCCACGATATTGTAGACAGATATGGTAACTGGTGACTCATTCTGCAAGGCAAATCTGATCAATGCATTTCCTTTGAAAACATTAGGGAGGATAGAGAATTGAATCCCCATCGCTGCTATTTGATTTTCCTGAATGCCAGTAGTCACAAAACGATAGATATTATCATTCGCCGGAACACGATGTCCTGAAGAAGAAATCTGCCAGACATCTCCGTCATCTGGGGGAATTGTCATTGTCCCATACCTGTTAAAATAAAAAGCCCCACCGCAGACATAGAACCACCGGTGAAGCGAAGGATTGAAGATGCAAGTCGGACTTCCTGGCTCAAAACGCCATGAATCACTGCGCTGAGAACTAAAGGGAATCAACACCAGGTTTGTGGTATCACACATTTCAAGTGTAAGCTTTGTTGTATCAGGTGGATACTTTATCCATCGAACAATGAAGTCTGAGCCTCGAAACGCCCATTCATAACTACCTAACGGCGGTGCAGTCCCCATGCTGTCCTCGCCCCAGATTTCAAGCTCGCCATCAAAGCCACTCTGGTTACTGACAATATCAAAATCAATAAACCTGAAGGATTCCTTGTCGATCTGAATATTGAATTCCAACGCAAAACCGTCTATTATTGGAGAGTAGTAATGACAGAGCCTTCCATCGAGGTAAACACCGAGTGAACAATGTTCTATTAAACATGTATTAGTCGTAACATCCCATAGGTCATAGCAGTAATACACATCAATAACCCCTGAGCCCTTTTCGATCGGGTAGAATCTCGTCTCATAAGTATGCCCAGTGATTTGTCCCGGCTCATACAAGAGACAGTTCAGAGTAAGTGAATTGCATCCCCCCTGAACATGCTCGACATTTGCAGCCGGGGTGTGGTCATTTGTAATCATAATGAGGGTCAGACTCGAATCAACACCACACGTATCATTATCTCTGGCAACGACCTTGAGTCGATAATCACCATTGTGAAAATAGAATGTATTCCACAAATACGCGCCCGTATTGTCAAGGTTCTCAACAATCGTCTCCCAATCAAAACCTTCTCGCTTTGCGTAGAGATCAATAAATAAGGTGTCGTGGTCTGCGTCATTTGCCCACCATTCAATCAATGTAGTATCCTGCACTGTACCGGATAAGGGTGAGACTAAAATTACATCGGGCACGCCATTACCCGGGTTGTTCACGGTAAATAGTGAATCTGAAATATCCTCGCCCACGGCGAGTGTATCATGAACCGTGATCCTCATAATATATCTTGTCCCATCAGGGAACCCGAGTGTATTCCAATCGTAGTAATGATCATCCGGGATTGAGGTAACAATATCCTGGTATGTCGCACCACCGTCACGGCTGCACGAGATATCGACCAGAAGATCCCCACCGGTTGTCGACGAATCAGTCCATGTTACCGTATAAGTCCCGGCTATCTCCTCACCACCATTTGGTGATTGAACAGTTACGTCGTGGGTCAGATAGTCAGAATTATAAAGGTTTTGTGCAAGGAGGTCATTTGCCAGAAAATCAGATGTATCTGCACCGGCGATCACCGCAATCACAACTTTGACTGTCTCATCTGGTGCGAAATCAAAGGGTCCAGTGCACTGAAGAAATCGAACGTCAGTTGGTTCAGTAATTGTATCAAAAGGATGATATAGACCGGTAGTATAATTATAGCCGGCAATGAGTTGATACGCCTGGCAATCATTACTCGGATCCGGTTCACCCTGACCTCCGGTACCTGGGTTGTGGGTTATTTTAAAGGCAGTGAGACCGATCTGTTGACCCGATGTATCAGGTGGACTTTCGAGAAAGTCAAAACCAATAAAACCCGGCGGATGTATCCATCCTGGTTCAAAGAAATCCGAATCAAAGGCATAACCAAGGTCTCTTGATTCGTCAAAACCGATAAGGTCATCTGTAGCATCCCCTATATCAGCATCACAGTTTACTGAGAGATGCGTGTAAAATATGGTATCTGGGCTGTCATTCACAACCAAATAATTCAGGAAGATGAAATCCTCGTAATAGTGGTAATCCCAGGCATAGCCAACCTGAATCACCTTGATCATAAGCGGATGCGCACATACGGCTGAATCCATATCATTGAGTATTGCATAGCTATCCTGTTTTGAGCGGACTATTGGATTGCCTAACGAGTCGCGCAAAGGCCAGAGGTTTGTATCGGCAGGATCATCAGTCATCAGAACCCGTTCATCAGGATTCGGGTAGCCTGGTTCATTTGGCAGGTCACCGGGGACAAATTCAGTCTGGGCTGATGACGCATTGTAGCCTAGTGTAACTTTCATATCCATTTTCATAACCTTTGTTCCAACGACATGGGACGATGCTGCTGTCTTAGAAAACCCTCTAATCACATCAAGAAAAGAAGTATCGGTCTTACCGTGATGGAGAATCAATTCATCTTCGAGCAAGACTGCGCCTATTGAATCAAAACCTGCAGTAGAATTGACATAAATCTCCGTAGTATCTGGATTACAACCGATCCTAAGTGACGTCGTGTCGGTATCGCATTTGCGTAAACCGCCCACCCATATTCCAGCACCAAATATATAGTGTTCATTGGTGCCTTTGGGCCAGATCCCTTGATTCTCATAGCCGAACATACCATAGTTTGTCATCCTCAGATAGAGTAAACCCTTATCATGAGGTTTTCGACTATAGATGGCAAATCCCAGATTCACAAAAATAAGCAAAGTAAATAATACTAATTTCTTCATCTCACCTCCTACTTTATGATAACACATTTACGGATTTCATCTTCATGATTCAACGTAATTCTCACAAAGTAGACGCCCGCAGAAAGGTGTTTGTCAATCACCGCAACCTTTTTCTCAGAAGCATAGACAAGACGACCTGACACCTCATAGATCTCTATCTGAGAAGCTTCATCAAGATTGAAAAATAACCTCTCTTTGAAGATCGTCGGTAATCCCTGAACAACAACTCTCTTCTCAATGTCTTCCTCAATGCCAACAGTGTTCCTGTAAAGATTGACCTTCAGACTACAGAACGGAGTGTAATATAACACATCCTCATTTGAGACAATGAGATGATATAACGCAGAATCCTGTGCAATGAAAGTGAACGTATCAGAAGCAGCTACGAAGCAATCAAATGCCTTGAACTGCTCACCGGAGATGTACTTTTGGAGATTTGCATCATCGACGAACATAAGGTCGATATTGCCCTTGGCGTATTCCTCAAAGAAACTGCGGTATACCCTGATCGAATCCCCGGGTCCATAGCGCGTAATACAGTTTCCACTACTCTGGCCCTTCAGCGGATTCAGGACAACTTCAAATTTCCACAGGGAAAGGCTATCGAGACTTGTCGTATCTGAACACATCAGGGATGGTAGATAATCAGCAATATAAAAAAACTTATAGTAGTTTGCTCCGGATTGGCTGTATTCGATAATTTGAACTACCTCTTCAGGGTTTGTCGGGTATGAGCCTATCGGGGTTAAGACCCGGGCATAGAAATTCCTCAAATCACCCAGCTCAAAACAGCACTCTCCTTCGGGATCAGTATACGCTCTTGTTGCCGTGCTTATGCCCCCATAGATCGCTTCTGAACAGATTGTAACACTTGCACCATCGATTGGCCGCCCCATCAAATCATAGACGTAAACGTAGAGCGAACAGGAGTTTGAATACTTCCCGGTCACGGTCCACCAGTAGCCATCACTGCGCCAGTCAAAGATTGCCGAAACTCTTTTGCTGCCGCCATATTGTTCATCATAAGCAATACTCGTATCAGCTATGTGGGTCGAACCAAAACCTCGGTCAACCTGATACGGATAAAAACCATCATCATAGAACTCACTCCAGACATGGTCTTCGCAAGGGGCAGTAACTCCGACGCAGGGAACAAGACATGCTCTTGCCCCGGCCGTTAGAAGATCCTGGAGCTCACCGCAATTACCATCGTGTTCGTGGGCAATGATATTCGGTTGAATTGGACGGTTCCCCTGTGCCAAGACAGGAACTGTATATGTCGCCCAGTTGGCAATAACATCCAGAGCACAGTCGTCCTGGGTAAACGGACGTCCAGCTGGAAGTACAGTTTTTTCACGATTCCATAGAATTTTCGCATCGCTGATTTTCTCACCAAGATTTGGATAGCCACTGTCAGCTTCGTAGAACAGGTATTCTCTCCAGAATTTTGAATATACATAAGAACTCATATCAGGAAATTCATCAGTAATGATTGGATGAACGATATAATTGTAGTAGATCTCCCAGGGCAATTCAACCCAAACACTATCACCACTAATCAATATTCGATGGCTGACAGTAGAGTAGTAATCGCCATTAGGTAATGAATGCTCAATAATATCCGCATACTGCAATGAATCATCGATTTCATAAAGGAGTTCAGCGTTAACAATCAACAAATCCGGGTCAAATCCAGGATACGAAAGGATCTCCGATCCAATGTGACAGATCTGGAAAACTACCTCGTCAACACAGTTAGACGGTGCATCAAGAATCAGTTGCGCGTAAGAATCCTGTAGTGTGTCAAGTCGATGGAACGCGGCAACAAGCGAATTACGGAGACGCAACGGTGCAGTTGAAACTGCGGCCTGTGCCAGATTCGTAAGGGTATCAGGTAATATGGAATGGACAATGTGCCAATCTGAGTTATGTATGGCAAAACCCGCGCTGTTAAGCAAAGGATCTGAAAAATCGAAAGAATCCACAAGAACCCAGAAGACACTGTCAGGGTGTCTTTCATAATGTCGTGCAGGAAGAACAGAAAGATATTGGGAAGCCAATTCTTTCCCTATGCTGATGAACTTCTCATATCGGGTTGTTGAATTGAAATCACCACTTGGCACTATCAGGTAAATCAAAACAGCAAATAACATATTCATTATACCTCCCTTCTGGTAATAGGTAAGTTTTTCCTAAATTGTAGCGGTCGGATTTATCCGACATAATGAAAATATCCGAAAATTTGTGCGATGAATCGCACCGCTACAATAATTGCTACGTTTTTTATATCATTTTTAGGAAAAACTAAACTATT